>DATGZW010000676.1:0-4044 GCA_035297005.1 Patescibacteria group bacterium | reverse complement strand
CAAAATTCGCCTATTCGCGCCTGATCCACGAAAACTGCGAACGCCGCGCCCATTTCGACGCCGGCCGTTTTGCTCAGGAATTCGGCGATGACGGCCATCGCAAGGGCTTCTGCCTGTACAAGCTGGGCTGCAAGGGTCCGGAAACCTATGCCAACTGTCCATCGATCCTGTTCGGCGACGTCGGTAGCGGTAGCTGGCCGGTCGGCACCGGCCATCCCTGCATCGGCTGCACCGAACAGGGCATCGGCTTCCAAAAGCCCATCCACGCTTTGGCCGAGTTGAAAAACGCCGTGCCGCCGCAGTCCTATCCGCGCATCGTCGAGGAACAGGGCGAGGGCGCCAGCATGGGCTCGGTCGCGTTGATCGCGGGCATCGCCGGTGTGGCTGCCGGCGCCGGTGTGGCCTTGGGCCGCAACCTGGGAAAAGCCAAGAAGCCTGAAGACACCACCTTCGGCGAGGAATGAGCCATGCCTCTGACCAGACGCAATTTCTTGAAGGGAGCGGCTGCCGGCAGTGCCGTCGTGGCTTGCGCCGCGACCACCGCCAGCGAGGCCGAGGCCCGCGAGAACAAGACCTTGCCGCCGAAAGCGGTGGGTTTGCTTTATGACTCGACGCTGTGTATCGGTTGCAAGGCCTGCGTGAAAGCGTGCCGCGACGCCAACGACACCAGCCCCGAGTTCAACACCGCCGACCCCCTGTGGGACACCCCGCTGGACCTGTCGGGCAGCACCTTGAACGTCATCAAGATGTATGCCGAGGGAACCTCGGATCATAAGGACCAAGAGAAGGACGGCTTCGCCTTCATCAAGAAGTCCTGCATGCACTGCGTTGATCCATCATGCGTTTCGGTCTGCCCGGTGACCGCCATGCGCAAGGATCCAGACACCGGCATCGTCAGCCACCACCCGGACGCCTGCATCGGTTGCCGCTATTGCGTGGCCTCCTGTCCGTTCGGCGTGCCGAAGTTCGAGTACAACACGCCGACGCCGCAGATCCACAAATGCCAGATGTGCCGCCATCGTCAGGCCGAGGGCAAAATTCCCGCCTGCGCCGAGGTTTGCCCGACCGGAGCCACCCTGTTCGGCTCGGTGCTGGGTCTGCGCGAGGAAGCGGCCCGCCGCCGCTCGCTGCCGGCTGGCGAGACGACCACGTTCTCGCGCAAGACCGTGGGATCGAGCGATACCCACGAGAAGAATACTGCGCATTATCTGCCGCATACCTATGGCGAGACCGAAATGGGCGGCACCCAGATGATGCTGCTGGCCGGCGTGCCGTTCGACAAGCTGGGCTATCCCACGCTGCCCGAAGGCTCGTTCGCCAGCGCGTCCGAGACCATCCAGCACACCGTCTACAAGGGCATGGCGGCGCCGGTCGCAGTTCTGGGCGGGCTTATGTATCTCGCGCACAAGCATACCAAGCACGACGGCCAGGACGAGGATTGAGCCATGTCCAAGCACGCAGCTATCGGAGGCCCCTTGGTGACGAAGACGACGGTGATCGCCACCGTCCTCGCCCTCGCCATGGCGGCGCTTCTCGGTTACCGCTTCGTCTTCGGACTGGGCGCGGTCGCCAATATCAACAACGGTTACCCCTGGGGCATCTGGGTCGCCTATGACGTGGTCATCGGCACGGCCTTCGCCTGTGGCGGCTACGCCATGGCGTTGCTGGTCTATATCCTCAACAAGGGCAAGTACCACCCGCTGGTGCGCCCGGCCTTGCTGGCCAGCATGTTCGGCTATTCCCTGGGCGGCTTCTCGGTCCTGTTCGATCTGGGCCGCTGGTGGAACTTCTGGCACATTCTGACCCCCGGCTATGCCAATCCCAATTCGGTGATGTTCGAAGTCGCACTCTGCGTGACCTGCTACTGCCTGGTGCTGTGGATCGAATTCACTCCGGCCTTCGCCGAGAAATGGGGCAGCGCCGCGACCAAGCGCAAGCTGAACAAGGTGTTGTTCGTCTTCATCGCCCTGGGCGTGCTGCTGCCGACCATGCACCAATCCTCGCTGGGGACCATGCTGGTGGTGTTCGGCACCACGGTTCATCCCCTGTGGCAGACGACGTTGTTGCCGCTGCTGTTCCTGATTTCGGCGGTCAGCATGGGCTTTTCCATCGTCATCTTCGAGGCGACGCTGGTCACCAATGTCTATAACCGCCCGAGCGAGGCCCGCATCCTTGGCTACGTCACCCGCTATATCGTCTGGCTGATGTCCGCCTATCTGGTGCTGCGCTGGGGCGACATCATCGTCGAAGGCAAGCTGGACAAGGTGTTCAGCTCCGGCGGGCTGAGCTTTGTGTTCCTGCTGGAAACCGCGCTATTCGCCCTGCCGATCGCGCTGCTGGCGCCCAAGGCCAATCGCATCAAGCCGCAGATGCAGTTCATCGCCGCCGTGTCGATGCTGCTGGGCGGCTCGCTGTACCGGATCGACGCCTTTCTGGTCGCCTATCACCGCGCCGGTTGGCACTACTTCCCCTCCGTCGGCGAGTTGACGGTGACGCTGGGCATCATCGGCGTCGAGGTGCTTGGCTACATCGTCTTCGTCAAGAAACTGCCGGTCCTTCACCCTGTTGAGCGCGCCCTTCCCGCGGCCGCGACGACTGCTGAATAATTAGGAGAGTTGCCGTGGCGACGAGAATTACCATCGATCCCATCACCCGCATCGAAGGCCATCTGCGCATCGACGTCGAGGTGGAGAACGGGCAGGTTTCCAAGGCTTGGTCCTCGGGCCAGATGTGGCGCGGCGTCGAGCAGATCCTGCTCGGCCGCGACCCGCGCGACGCTTGGGCCATCACTCAGCGCATCTGCGGCGTCTGCACCACCGTTCACGCCATCACCTCGGTCCGCTCGGTCGAGAACGCGCTGAACCTGGACGTTCCGCTGAATGCCCAGTACATCCGCAACATGATCATGACCGCGCATGCGCTGCATGATCACATCGTGCATTTCTACCACTTGTCGGCGCTCGACTGGGTGGACGTGACCTCGGCGCTGAAGGCCGATCCGGCCAAGACCGCGCAGTTGGCCGAAAGCCTGTCGGAATGGCAGGGCAACAGCCGCCATACCATGGCCGACGTGCAGAACCGCCTGAAGACCTTTGTCGGCGGCGGCCAGTTGGGCGTGTTCGCCAACGGCTATTGGGGCCATCCGGCGATGAAGCTGACCCCCGAGGTCAATCTGCTGGCCGTGGCGCACTACCTGCAAGCGCTGGAAGTCACCCGCTACGCCAGCAAGATCGTCAGCACTCTGGGCTCGAAGTCGCCGCACATCCAGAACATGGCGGTCGGCGGCGTCTCCAATCCCATTGCCACCGATAGCCAGTCGGTGTTGTCGGTCGAACGGCTGATGCTGGTCAAGGAGATGATCGACAAGCTCGGCTCCTTCATCCGCAACTGCTATCTGGTCGATGTGTCGGCCATCGGCGCCTTCTACTCCGACTGGACCGCCATTGGCCAGGGCATCACCGATTATCTGTCGATCCCCGACGTGCCGATGGACGCCAAGGCCACTCAGTTCATGATGCCGGGCGGCCACATCACCGGCGGCGATCTTTCGACCTATAAGCCGATCACCAGCCATACCGATCCCTATTTCCGCGACGGCGTGGCCGAGTCGGTCAAGCATTCCTGGTACAATTACAAGGATGGCGCCGGCGCTCTGCACCCATGGAAGGGCGAGACCACGCCCAACTACACCGACTTCCAGGACGACGCCAAATATTCCTGGGTCAAGTCGCCGACCTTCTATGGCAAGCCGGCTCAGGTCGGTCCGCTGGCCAATGTGCTGTGCGGCGTCGCCGCCGGTCATCAGCCGACCATCACCTATCTGAACCGCGTGGTCGATACCGTCAGCCAATTGGCCGGCACCAAGATCCCGCTGACCGCGCTGCACTCCACCATCGGCCGCCATGCCGCCCGCGCCGTGCGGTCTGGCGTCATCTACGAGGCCTTGCAGGCCAATTGGCAGGGTTTGATGGAAAACATCGCCAAGGGCGACACCAAGACCTTCAACAAGCCGGTGTTCCCCAAGGGCGAGATCATGGGCGTCGG
>DATGZW010000675.1:0-2838 GCA_035297005.1 Patescibacteria group bacterium | reverse complement strand
TCGGTGCGATCCAGGCGGAAGCCGTCCTCGTTTTTCGGCCGATTGACGATGAACGAAATGCGCACCGATTCCCAGCCGTGCGAGGAATCGAAGGCCGAAAGGCGAATGTAGCGGTCGCCATAAATCTTACGGCAGGCATTGAGCTCCAGCAGCACGCCCTTGGCGTCCTGCAGATCGAACATGGGCAGGCCCCACATCTCCCAATAGGTGTTGCGGGGATGCGGATCGTCAGTGAACTCCAAATTCACCGCCCAACCCTTGTCGAGACAATATTGAACCTGCGTGAGGATCTGATCGTCGGTCAGATCGGGCAGGAACGAGAAGCAACCCTGAGTGATGCGCATGGGGAAAGTTCCTTTGGTTCGTGGCGGCGGATTGGCCGCGCCCCCACCCATCTCCCGCGCGCGGCAGATGGCGTGAGCGAAGCCGGCCGGATGAGGGTCACGCCACCGACGGCATCGGAACGAAATCCGGCTGGTCGGTGGAAGCGTAGTTGAAGGTCACGTCGCCCCAGACGTCGAGCGCCTGGCGCAGCGGCGTGCAGGTCTTCGCCGCTTCGGCGAGGATGGTATCGCCAGCAGAGAGAGGCTGGCGCGTAAAATCTGGCCCGGACGCGTCGAACAGCCTGAGTCGACGTCAAGCGGTCATTGCCGATCGTGCCGCATCCGGCAATTGGACCTACGAGATCATCCGGCGCCGTAGTGGCTGTAGCGCGAAGATCGCCAGCATCGCGGTGGCGATGTTCATCGCGGCGGCGATCCAGAACACTGGGCGCCAGCTGCCGGTGGCGTCGGTCAGCAGGCTCGAGAACGGCACGAGCAGCGCCGCGGTCCCCTTGGCGGTGTAGAGCAGGCCGGCATTGGCGGCGGCGAATTTCGAGCCGAAGGTGTCGGTGCAGGTCGCCGGAAACAGGCTGTAAATCTCGCCCCACGCGAAAAACACGAAGCCGGTCAGCAGCACGAACAGGCCGGGCGCCTGGCCGAATTTGCTCAGGGCCAGGATGGCGAGGCCCTCAAGCGCGAAGGCGATGAACATCGTCGGCTCGCGGCCGATTTTGTCGGAGACCCAGCCGAAGAACGGACGGGTCACGCCGTTCAGCAGGCGGTCGATCGAGAGCGCAAAAGTCAGCGCCGGTAAAGTCATGCCGAGGAAGCTTACCGGCGCGTCGGCGACGCCGAAGTCCTTGGCGATCGGGCCAAGCTGGGCGGTGGCCATCAGGCCGCCCGCCGCCATCATGACGAACATCGCATACATCAGCCAGAACGCCGGCGTTTTCGCGATTTGCAGCGGCGAATACTGGCGGCGCGCCTGGCCGGCCGCGACGACGTCGAAAGGCTTGGCGGCGTCAATCCACGGCGGCGCCTTCAAGAACAGCGCGCAGAGGCAGATGGCGACGCCCTGCAAAATGCCGGACAAAAGAAAGGCCGACTGAAAGCCCCGATTGGCGATGATCAGCGAGATCGGAATGACGGTCAGCGCCGAGCCCATGCCGAAGCCAGCCGCGGTGACGCCGGCCGCAAAGCCGCGGCGGTCCGCAAACCATTTCAGCGCGTTGCCGACCGCCGCGCCATAAATGGCGCCGGCGCCGAGGCCGCCGATCGCCTGCGCGAAATACAGCATCGGGAGGGACGTCACATACGCGTTCGTCACCCAGGCGGCGCCGCAGAGCAGGCCGGCGAGAAGCACGATGCGCTTCGGACCATAGCGGTCGACGAGATAGCCGTGCAGCGGAACCAGCCAGGTTTCGGTGACGATGAAAATGGTGAAGGCGACCTGGATTGCGAAGCGGTCCCAACCGAAGGCCTTCTGCATCGGGTTGACGAACAGCGTCCAGCCATATTGCAGATTGGCGATCATCGTCATGCAGACGACGCCGAGGGCAAGCTGCAGCCATCGGCGCGCCGCCAGCCGATCCTCGGTCAAAACAAGTTGTCCGGCGGCCACTCGCGCGCCCCGCCCCTTGTACTCTTTTCACGTGGAATGTGCGGGACGCCGGAGGTTTCAGCAAGCTGTTTTTGCGTTTTCCGCGGCGGCGATGTGAACGACCCCCGCCTAAAAGGCGGTGGCTTCGGCTTACGGCTTTAAAGCCGGATTGGGTCGGCCCCGGGATTCCGGGCGGAGTCTCGCGGGAGCCGAATTCTTGACTCATGCGCCGCCCGGAACTTCCGCTTCGGTGATTTGACCCGTTCGCCAAGCCATCCGGCAACGGAAACAGACGGCCGGAGCCGACGTTGACCGGCCATTCCGTCAGAGCCCAATTCTGACCAGGCCAAGTCGACTCGAACGTGTCAATCTGATGCCTCCCGGAACGGCCGCAAGGAGTGTGGGAGATGAACTATAGGAAGCTAGGGAATACCGGCCTCATCGTCAGCGAAGTGGCGCTTGGCACGATGCAGTTCGGCGGCAAGATGAACATGGGCAACCTCGGTCAGGAGGACACAACGCGAATGGTGAAGCTAGCCCTGGATAGGGGTATCAACTTCATTGACACCGCGGACGTGTACAGCCTTGGGGAGAGCGAAACTCTGGTGGGTAATGCCTTGAAGGGCGTGAGGACGGAGATCGTTCTGGCTACCAAGGTCCGGCTCCCCATGAGCGACAATCTCAATCGGAGCGGTGCGACGCGGGTGAACATCATGCACGAAGTGGAGGCCAGTCTCCAACGGCTGCAGACCGATTACATCGACCTCTACCAGGTGCATGGATGGGACAGCAACACGCCTCTTGAGGAGACAGTACGGACACTTGACGATGTCGTGCGCGAGGGGAAGGTCCGCTATATCGGGCTCTCCAACTACATGTCGTGGCAGGCGGCCACCGCGGTGATGCTGCAGGAGC
>DATGZW010000674.1:0-8279 GCA_035297005.1 Patescibacteria group bacterium | reverse complement strand
GATGGTGCGGCCCTCGGCGTTGACTTCAGCCGTGGTGATGTCGATACGCTGGCCGGTCGGCAAATCGCTGATCTGGTTCGCCCAGGAGCGAATGGCATAGTCAACCAATATGGTGGTGAAAGCATTTTGCTGCTCGGTCGACGCCTTCGTCCAGTAATGCCCCAGAATATCGTGCGACGAGGTTGGGACGTCACCGTAGCGGACGATCATGTCCTGCAACTTGGCCGCTCGCGCTTCGGGCGACAAAATCTTACCGGCGAAGCTGTCGGTCGCCTCGGTGGCAAGCGCCCCGACCATCTCCTTGGCGGCGTCGATGTCGTCGGCATGGGCCGCCCGAGGAGCGGAGAACAGGACGGTGACGGCGAACAGGAACAGGCCGGCGGTCGTCGATGCTTTACGGAATAGCGTGGTCATGGGGAACTCTCGGAATGCTGGGTCGTGAAGGCGAAATGCGGACGAGTCAGGACTCGGGGCGGTCGCCGATGGCGCGTCGGGTGATTTGAATGCCGTATTTTTTGATGCGATGCCAGAGGCTGCGTTCATTTATGCCCAAAAGGTCGGCGGCGGCAATCTGAACGCCATCGGTGCGATTGAGCGCCGTGACGATCAGATCCCGCTCGAACCGTGCAACCTCGGCGTCAAGGTCAAGGGGATAGCGCGGGCCGCTGGCGGTGACCGTTTGGGCGGTGAACAAATAGCGCGGCAGGTCGGATTCGTCGATCACCTCGCCCTTGGCCAGGATGACCGCGCGTTCGACGCAGTTCTGCAATTCGCGGATATTGCCGGGCCAGGCATAGTCGCCCATACCTTTCAGTGCCGCCGGTGAAAACCCGCGGATACGCTTGCCCATGCCGACGCTCAGGCTGTCGAGGAAGTGCATGGACAGCGCTGGAATATCCTCGCGGCGGTCGCGCAGCGGCGGCAGGGCGATGGGGAACACGTTCAGCCGGTAATACAGATCCTCGCGGAACTGTCCGTGATGCACGGCGTTGTGCAGATCCTTGTTGGTGGCGGCGACGATGCGCACATCGACGTTGCGGGTCTGGGCGCTGCCGATCGGCTCGAAGGCGCGCTCTTGCAGCACGCGCAGGATCTTGGCCTGAATGGCCATCGGCATGTCGCCGATCTCGTCCAGGAACAAGGTGCCGCGATCAGCCTGGGCGAAGCGGCCGATGCGGTTGGCCACGGCTCCGGTGAAGGCGCCCTTGATATGGCCGAACAGCTCGCTTTCCAACAGCGCCTCGGGGATGGCGGCGCAGTTGAGGGCGACGAAGGGCTGGTCGCGGCGGGGGCTGTTGTAGTGGATGGCGCGGGCGACCATTTCCTTGCCGGTGCCGCTTTCGCCGGTAATCAGCACGTTGGCGCGGCTTTCGCAAACCTCGGTGATGCTTTCGATGACCTGGCGGAAGGTCGGGCTGGCCCCGACCAGATTGTCGAAGCGATAGCGGCCGACCAATTCCTCGCGCAGGCGCAGATTGTCGGCCAAGGCGTCGGACAGGCGCAGGGCGTTCTTCAGCGTCTTCTCAAGATCGTCGATCTCGAACGGCTTGCTGACATAGTCGAAAGCGCCGTCCTTGATGACCTGGACGGCATCCTTGACCGAGCTATAGGCGGTCATCACCACCACCGGCAGGTTGGGCTGGCGGCGCTTGACCTCGCGCAGCAGATCCTGGCCGCTCATCAGCGGCATGCGCAGATCGGTCAGCACCAGATCGGCGCCCTCGGCGTCGAGCAGCTTCAAGGCCTCGGCGCCGCTGCGGGCCGTCAGAACCCGGAATCCCAGTTGCTCCAGAGCCACCGTCACCACGTCGGCGAGGCGTTCCTCGTCATCGACCAGAAGAATCGTGTGCGACATGGACTGTCTTTCGCGCGCTGACGGGCAGGATCAGGGTGAAGGTGGTGCCGTCGCCGGGACGGCTGTGGCATTCGACCCGTCCCCGGTGGTTTTCCATCACCGAAAAGACCTTGGCCAAGCCGAGGCCGGTGCCATGGGGTTTGGTGGTGAAGAACGGATTATAGATCTTTTCCTGAATGTCGGGAGGGATACCCTGGCCATTATCGCGAAAGGCAGCATGGATACTGTCGCCGACGCGGCTCAGATGGATGGACAGAATGCCGCCGCCCTCCATGGCGTCGATGGCGTTCAGCACCAGATTGAGGCAGGCCTGATACAGATGGTCCTCGTCGATTTCGACCAGGGCGCCGCCACTGTCGTCGGTGACCGTCAACTGGACGCCGTGGCGGGCCAGTTCGGGTTCGCAGAACGAGCCGACGCGGTTGATCACCGTGGTCATCGGCATTGGCCGCATGATCGGCGCGCGCGGCCGGGCGAAGGATAGGAACTCTTCGATCAGGCTGTCGATACGCCGCACTTCGTCAATGACGTAGCCAAGCAGCTTGACGTCGGCAGCCGGCAGGTTCTCGCGCTTGCGCACCAGTTCGGCCGAGGTCTTGATGGTGCCCAGAGGATTGCGGATCTCGTGGGCGATGCCGACCGCCACCTCGCCCAAGGCGGACAGCCGATCGCGGCGGCGCAGTTCGGCCTCGACCGCCTGCAACTGGCCCAACCGCTCGCCCATGTGGTTGAACACCCGCGCCAACTCGGCGATTTCGTCATTGCCGGTGGCGACGACGCGGTGATTGTAATTGCCGGCGGTGATCGAGGTCACGCCGGCGGCCAGCGCATGCAGGGGCCGCGACAGGCGGCGCGAGACGAACAACCCGGCGACGGCGGTCAGCACCGTGCCGGTCAGGAACACCGACAGCAGGATGTTGACCGGCAAATCCCAGATGGTCGGAACCTCGGTGGCGCGCAGGCCCGATGACATCACCCCGATCAGCTCGCCGCGAGAATTGCGCACCGGCAGATAGACCACGCGGAAGCGGCCGTCTTCGGCCTGGGGGTCGTAATAGCTGTCGGCGCCTTCGCGCAGGGTGGTGACGGCGTCCCCCGGCAGGGCGGTGCCGACGGCGGCGTCGCTGCGCGAGGAATAGATCATGCGGAAGCCTTCGGGCCGCCGGTAATACAGACGCAGATCCAGCGAGGTGACCGATTTCAGGTTCTCGATGAAGTTTTCGTCCAGCCAGTTGCCGACCAGAATTTCGTATTTGACGCCATCGACGTCATAGGCGAACGAGCCGCCGGTCAGCACCAGCGTGCGGCCGGGCAATTGCAGCGAATACAGCGAGTTGGCGACCTCGGAGGGCAGCGGCTCGAAGCCCTTTACCGGGTAGTTCGAATAGAGGATCTTACGGTCGGATTGCTGGAAGACCACCACCACGCCATAGCCCAGAGTCTCGCTCAGGCGCAGAAAGGCGGGGTCGGCGCGAACCACCGGTTCGTCCGGACTGGGATGTTTCTGGTCGAACAGGAAGCGCGCCAGACTGGCCGCTTCACCCTGCGATTCCTTGAAGTTGCCAAGGAAATAGACCGAGGTTTCATGCAGGAAGGTCTGCACATCGTGATCGACCACCCCGGTCACCAGCCGCACCGTCAGTTCGGCGGCGATGGCCGTCGGCACCAAGCTGACCAGCAGCGAGGCCATGATCAGCTTGCCCTGAATGGTCGACATCCAGCGGCCGATGCCGCGCAGACGGATCTTCATGCCGGGTCTTCCATGCGGGAGATGCCGCGACTCCGTCGCGGACAGAGGAGCGGGGCGGTCGTAGCGGTGGCGAAGATGTCCATGGGGCGCACCTTCAGCCTGACATCAACGTGACGCGGTGGCGATTTTTGGTGTCAGTGCGGCGCTTCCGCTCAAAGCCTGGAAATAGGTCGCCAGTTCGTGCACCACCTCGCCGCGCTGCCGGTCGACGGTGATGATGTGATAGCTGTCGTCCAGTAACACCTTGCGCTTGGGGCCGCCCAGATGCGCCTCGACATAATCGGCATTGCCACGGCTGGCGACGTCGTCATGACTGGCGTGCAGGATCACCGCCGGCGTCTTGATCGACGGCATTTCCTGTTTCACCACCTTTACCAGGGACAGCAACTGGCGCAGCGTCGCCCCGGTCATGCCCAGATTGCCGGCTTCGACCGAGTTGCCGGCGATCATGTTGCTGACCACGCGCTGGCGCAGGCGGTCATCCTTGATGCCGTAGGGGTAGTTTTCGACAAAGCGGTAATGCAGGCCGAGCGGCGTGTGCAGGAAAATCTGCAAAAGGAAGTTGAAGCGCGGAATCGACCAGCCGTCATACCGCAAGGTGGTGGACAACAGGCCAAGACCGGCGATCTTACCGGGGTGCCGGGCAGCCAGATGCATGGATAGCACGGCGCCCATCGACAGGCCGGCGACGAAGACCACCTCGTGTTTTTCGGCTATGCGGTGATAGGCGGCCTCGACGCTGGCATACCAGTCCTGCCAGGAGGTGCGCAGCAGGTCGTCTTCGGTGCCGCAATGCCCCGCCAACTGCATGCCGTAGACGGTAAAGCCGGCATTGGCCAAGCCCTTGCCGACGAATTTCATTTCGGTGGGAGTGCCGGTCAGGCCGTGAATCAGCAACACGGCGGCATCGCCGCCGGGAAAGAAGAAGCTGGCATCGACGGGCTTGCTGGGCGGAGCCAGCTTGTGCCCGACTCCCGGACCGGACCAGGGGTTGGCGCCGAACACCTTCAGCTTGAAGCGCTTCCAAACGGTGCTGCGGTCGTAAATGGTATTGTCGTGCTTACTCATGGCTCCAATCCTCCGCCCTGACGCCCCCCGACCAGCCTTGGCGGATCGACCAATGCCCGCGTCCCCCGAATGGGGGACGCGGGCACATGGCGTCAGCGGGTGGCGCGGGTGAAGGCCTGATCCAGCAGGCGCATCGCCAGATCGATTTCTTCGGTGGTGATGTGCAGCGACGGCGCCAAGGTGATGACGTTCTTGTAGTAGCCGCCGATATCCAGCACCAAGCCGACCTTCTTGCCGTTGCCGGCGTCCAGGTCGCCCGACATGCAGATGTCGACGATCTTGTCGCACATCGCCTTGTCGGGAGTGAAGCGATCCTCGCCGGTGATTTCGATGCGCAGGGCCATGCCCATGCCATCGACGTCGCCGACGATCTTGTGCTTCTTGTACAGCTCTTTGATGCCGGCCAGGAAGTACGCGCCCTTTTCCTTGGTCATGGTCTCGTAGTCGACCTCTTCCATCATCTTGACGGCTTCGAGAGCGACGGCGGTGCCCAGCGGATTGGACGAGAAGGTCGAGTGGGTCGAACCCGGCGGGAAGATCTCGGGGTTGATCAGTTCCTCACGCGCCCAGATGCCGGCGATGGGGTTCAGGCCGTTGGTCACCGCCTTGCCGAAGACGATGATGTCGGGCTTGACGTTGAAGTTCTCCAGCGCCCAGAACTTGCCGGCGCGATAGAAGCCCATCTGGATTTCGTCATCGACCAGCAAAATCTTGCGGGCTTCCAGGACGGCCTTCAGCTTCTCGAAATAGCCTTCCGGCGGGATCACATAGCCGCCGGTGCCCTGGATCGCTTCGACATAGAACGCGGCGTATTCGGCGCTGCCATGCTTGGGATCCCAGACGCCGTAATATTCGGTGTCGAACATGCGGGCGAACTGATCGACGCAGTACAGGCCGCAATCGTCCTTTTTCTTGCCATAGGGGCAGCGATAGCAATAGGGGAACGGCACGAACTGCGCGCGGTCGCCGAAATGACCGAAGCGGCGGCGATAGCGATAGGACGAGGTGATCGCCGAGGCGCCCAGCGAGCGGCCGTGATAGCCGCCCTCGAAGGCGAACATCAGGCTCTTGCCGCCGCAGTAGTTGCGCACCAGCTTGAGCGAATCGTCGATCGACTGCGAGCCGCCGACGTTGAAGTGGACGCGGCCCTTCTCACCCCAGGTCTTTTCGACGCGCTGGGCGATCTTGGTCGCCAGCTCGATCTTTTCCTTGTGCAGATACTGGCAGGCCAGCTGCGGCAGGACATCGATCTGGCGCTTGAGAGCGTCATTCAGGCGCGGGTTGGCATAGCCGAAATTTACGGCCGAATACCACATCTGCAAATCGAGGAACGGGGTGTTCGCCCCGTCATACAGATAGGAACCCTCGCAGCGGCTGAAGATCTTGGGCGGGTTCAGATAATGGACTGTGTCGCCGAAGGAACAATACTGCGCTTCGTCGCGCAGCAGATCGCTCTCACTCATTTACACTGTTCTCCAGGTGCATATGGGACGGAGCCTTGAAGCCCAGACGGACCGGCTCGTCCAGAAGGGTCGCCAGCAGGCGCGAAACCTGGGCGAAGTCACGGAAAGCGACGAATGGCAGGCCGCGTTCGCGGCAATGGGTCAACAGCTTGTCCTTGGCGAAAACCATGTCCACGCTGGACGCCGCACACATATCCGAGGTGCCGTCGCCGATCAACAGGCGCAGATCGCGCTGACCGGGTTTGTTCTCGGCGATCTTGCATTTGCAGGTGCCGCTGGCGCCGACGCAGGCTTCGTTGGCAAAAGGGAAGGCCAGACGGTAGCGGCCGCCGCCCAGGACGTCCAGGTGATTGGCCATGATCGGCAGATCGCCCAGGCCGTGGCGGCCCAGAACCCGGCGGATCGAATAGTCCAGACCATCGCTGACCACGGTCAGCGGCACACCGGCGCGGCGGCACTGCTTGACGAAAGCGGGGAAGCTGGGGTCGATCTCGACCTTGTCCAGATGACGGTCGAAGTCGTCCTGACTGGCGCGAATCAGTTCGACCTGACGCAGCATGCATTCGCGGGAACCGATGGCTCCAGCCTTCCACTCGTCCTCGATATCTTCCCAGCCGTCGAGGGCGAAGCGTTCGAGAACGCTGTCGGTAACGTCCTCGCGGGAGATCGTGCCGTCAAAATCACACAAAATGCGCCAGTCCATCGACCATCCCTCGATATGGAACATTGGGTGGCGACGTTGCTGCAACATTCGGGCCAAGCGCCGGATGACCGCTCGTCCTATACTTTTGGTCGATACCCGGATGAGCTTAGCTACAAACTTTGTAGCCTCCGACACAAGTTGTTGTTTCCCTGGCCGGCTTGGGCGGGCACACTGCCGCCGCAATGACGAGGAATGCCGTTATGTCGAATCCGACGCTGCGCCGCTTGGCCTTTTCCGCCGTGACGCTGGCCTCATGGGCGTGGTCGGCGGCTGCTCTGGCCGCTGAAACGGGGGTGCCGCCAGGGGGCGCGCTCGATTTCGACATCGTCAGGAAGGGCGACGTGATCGGCCTCTATCACTCGGATTTCACTGAAACGCCCGACGGCGTTCTGGCGGTGCGCACCCATATCAAGGCCGAGGTGAGCTTGGGGCCGATCCGCCTCTACCACTTCGATAGCAGCTCGGTCGAAAGCTGGCGTCAGGGGCGGCTGATCGGCCTGATCGCGGATTCCGACGATAACGGCGATGTGCACCATTTGCAGGCTCAGGCGCAAGGCGAGACGCTGGTGCTGGGGATCGACGGCAAGGCCTCGGCGGCGGTGCTGCCGGCCGATAGCGTGCCGTCCAGCCTGTGGAGTGCCGACATGCTGCGCCCCGGACGGCCGATCTTCGACTTTGTCGATGGGCAGCGCTTCGTCGCCACCACCCATTGCGACCCCGCCTCGGTGGCCGAGGGTCAGGTCTGCACGGTTACCGGCGAGTTGGAGCGCAACCTGCACTACGCGCCCGATGGCGTGCTCGACCACGTCGATTTTGCCGGCGACGACGGCTCGCAGGTGAGCTATCGGCCACGGTGAGTAATCTTTATGTCTCTCCGCCGTCTTTGCTATTTTTCCAGAACTACGCCACACTCGACGGCTGGCGGCAGTTCTTCCTTTCGTAACGTTTATGCAGTAAGAAACCGCCTCGCGGCGTGCCGGAGCGCATGGGGTGTCGAATGGCCGGAAATCCGGCGGTTCGGCGCTCGTTCGCTCGAAATCGCAATGGACGGGAACCCGGCGGATAAGCCAAGGTTCGCGCCTCCCTTGGCAGGGGCGGAGTCGCCGCGGCACTTGGGCTTTTGGATTTGAGATTAGGGTAGAAAATGGCTCGGCGCGAAGTTCAACCGGGGCAGAAGTATCAGCAAACGGATGCCACTTCTGTGTGGGAGGTCATGGACCTGACCAAGGACGGCGAGGGTATTGCGCATGCTCGCCTGATCCGGGTCGGCGATTCGACCGCCGTCAAAATGATTTCCGTTTCCGCCCTTAAGGACGCGCGGTTGTACAAGCTGGTCGGCGAGTAACCGGCGGGGTCATCTTAACCCATCTTGATGACAAGGGAGCGGCAGAGCCGCGTCTTGTCAAGTTCAGTTGGACGGATGCCACGTTTGGACTCCTT
>DATGZW010000673.1:0-3101 GCA_035297005.1 Patescibacteria group bacterium | reverse complement strand
GGCCCAGCACGCGGGCGCGGGCATCGTCCAGCGTCGGCAGCAGATCGAGCGCCGCATCCATCGCCCCCAGCACGGCGGGCGGCAAAGCGGTGGCATAGATCAAGCCGGGGCAGCGGTTGACCAGATAGTCCTTGAGCAGCCGGGTACCGGCGACATAAGCGCCAAAGCCGCCCAGCGCCTTGCTGAAGGTGCCCATGACCAGACAACGCGGCCCCGCCATGCCCTTGGCCAGACCGAAGCCGCTTTCGCCCAGCACGCCGGTCGCATGCGCCTCGTCCAGATAGAGGAAGGCGTCATACCGCTCGGCCAGCGCCGCCAGCGCCGCGATGTCGGCGCGGTCGCCGTCCATGCTGAACACCGTCTCGGTCAGAATGAAGCGCGGGCGCGGGTCGTCGCGGTGCTTGTCCAGCAGTTCAGCCAGATGGTCGAGGTCGTTGTGGCGGAAACGGAGTTGCCGCACGCCAGCGGCCAGACAGCCTTGGATCAGGCTGGCATGGTTGAGCTTGTCGGCAAACACCAGCGGCTCGGCCCCCAGCACCTTGGGGTCGAGCAAGGCCGGCAGCACCGACGAATTGGCTTGGTAGCCGGAGACAAAGACCAGCGCCGCCTCGGCCCCCTTGCCGCGCGCCAGTTTGTCTTCCACCTGTACGAACGGCGACAGGTTGCCGCAGACCAGCCGCGACGCCCCCGATCCCGCACCCCAGCGCTCGGTGAAATCCCGCGCGCGGCGCACCAGTTCGGGATGGCGCGACAGGCCAAGGTAATCATTGGAGGAGAAGTCCAGCATCGGTTGGCCGCCGATGTCCAAACGGCCATCCGCCAGCCTCTCGACCGGGCGCAGGCTTCGGCGCCGTCCGGCTTGATCCAAGCCGTCAAGACAGCGGCGCCACATGTCGTCGAAATCACGCATGAGGGTTCCTTCTCAAGGCTGTGCGTTCTAAAGGGTTTTTTTTGAGGATGCAAAGGTGGTATTCACGCCCGATCCGGCAAACCAAAAGAAGGCCGACATTCATGACCGTTGCCACCGCCTACTCCGCCCCGCTTTCCGCCCCCGTCACCGCCGCGCCCGACGGGCTGCGCCATGACTGGTCCGAAGCCGAGGTCGAGGCTTTGTTCGCACTGCCGTTCAACGATTTGTTGTTCCAGGCGCAGACCATCCACCGCCAGACCTTCGACGCCAACCGTATCCAGATCAGCCGCCTGCTGTCGATCAAGACCGGCAAATGCCCGGAAGACTGCAAGTACTGCCCGCAGAGCGCGCATTACGACACCGGCATCGAGAAGGAAGACCTGCTCGAAGTGCAGACGGTCCTGGACTCGGCCCTCGCCGCCAAAGAATCCGGGGCGTCGCGCTTCTGCATGGGCGCCGCCTGGAAGGGTCCGGGCAAGGACTTCAATCAGGTTCTGCGCATGGTCGAAGGCGTCAAGGCACTGGGTCTGGAGACCTGCGCCAGCCTGGGCAAGCTGACCGCCGAACAGGCCAAGCAGCTCAAGGTCGCCGGGTTGGATTATTATAATCACAACATCGACACCTCGCCCGAGCACTACAAGGACATCATCACCACCCGCACCTTCGAAGATCGCCTGGACACCCTGGGCCATGTCCGCGAAGCTGGGCTGAAGGTGTGCAGCGGCGGCATCGTCGGCATGGGCGAAAAGACCGACGACCGCGCCAAGATGTTGCAGACCCTGGCCAACATGGAGCAGCACCCCGACAGCGTGCCGATCAATCTGTTGATCAAGGTTCCCGGCACCCCGCTGGATGGCGTCGAGGACACGGATCCTTTCGACTTCATCCGTACCGTCGCCGTCGCCCGCATCACCATGCCGCATTCTTATGTGCGTCTGTCGGCGGGCCGTCAGGCGATGAGCGATGAAATGCAGGCCTTGTGCTTCCTCGCCGGTGCCAATTCGATGTTCTGCGGCGAACGCCTGCTGACCGCCAACAACCCCTCGCCCGATCAGGACAAGTCGCTGTTCGGTCGATTGGGGCTGAAGCCCGAGGGGATGTAAGGCACTCAGGCTCTGAGTGAGTAGGACGTTCTACGTCACCTTAATCGTCGTGGCCGGGCTTGTCCCGGCCATCCACGCCGCTAAGCCGGAATATCATTTATATCAATGACTTCCGCTCTCTCCGCGTGGATACCCGCGACAAGCGCGGGCATGACGAGGGGGTGATATTTCACCCCCGGACTCATCGCCTCACACCGTCAAAGCCGCATCCGCTGCGGCATCCGCCCGGCAACGAGGAACTCCGCGATCTTGGAGTCCTCGTTGAGGGTGTGGTAGCTGAACCAGTTGAAGGTGAACCTCAACATCTGGCCCAGATCGGCCTCGCCCAGTTCCAGCGAATTGACGTAGTCGCCATAGACCCGCAACAGCCCGGCATGAATCTGCGCATGCCGCCGGTAGTCGGGGTAATCCATGTCGATCATGATGTTTTCTTCGCTGAGAAAGTGGAACTCGGCGTATTTCCCCACTTCGTTCAACAGGCGGAACAGGCGGTCCATCTTGCTGCCAGCCTTGACGCATTCGTCGATTTCGCTGATTAAGCTGACGAAGATCTTGTGCTCGGAATCGATTTTATCGTGGCCGACCTCGAAACTTTTACGCCAGAGTGTATCGAGCATCTCAGTCCACCTTCGGAAGCGGGGCCATGAAATCGCCGAGCCGCAACGCCCTGCGACGAAAACGAGACCACAGTTTACACCAGCCCCTGGGGGTTAGGCAATCAGACATCAACTGGCGGTCGCATATCGCCAACACATCAGCACTGTAATAATTCCATATTTTCTCAATGGATTAGCCGCACCCTCGATCGGCGCAAGCTTAATACGGACTCCACGATGGCAAGCCACAACCGCCTTTTGTCCGCCCAAACCCTATTCATCCCGGCCCTGCTGTCGGGGTTAGCAATCGTCAGTTGGCGGTTGTGGGGGCCATTGCGTCAATATCTGGGGTTGTTGGAAAACGGCGCCCTGGACCGGTTCGGCAACTCCGTCCCGATTCTCTTGACGACCGCCGCCCTGGCTTTCCTATCGACCGCCGTGCTCCAGGCGGCGCTGGCCCGTCATCTGGGCGGCCCAGCGCCAAGACTGATG
>DATGZW010000672.1:0-4583 GCA_035297005.1 Patescibacteria group bacterium | reverse complement strand
CGCGCCACATCGCGTGCATGATGACGGCCAGCTTGCGCGCCACCGCCACCACCGCGCGTTTGTGGCCGCAGCGGCGCTGCAGCTTTGCGCCCCAGGCCTTGAGCGTCGATGCGGTCTTGGCGCGGGTGAGCAGAGCGCTCGCCGCCTCGTAGAGCAGGGTGCGCACCTCGGCATCGCCCCGGCGTGAGATGTGGCCGTCGAAATCGACCGACGTGCCCGACTGCTCGCGCTTCGGCGTCAGGCCGAAATGCGCGCCGACCAGCCGCGACCGGGCGAAGCGGGCGGGGTCGTCGACCGCCGCCTTGAAGGCCAGCGCCGTCACCGGACCGACCCCGGGGATGCCCATGAAGCGTCGGCAAATCGCGTCCTGCCCGACGACGCGCACCACCAGCGCATGCATGCGCGTGTATTCGGCCCACAGCGCCGCGCGGGCCCGCAGCATCGGTTCCGACAGCGCCGTCAGCAGGTCGTCGCCGGCCACCCGCTCGCGCACCTTGCCCTCAAAGCCGACCCGGCCAACGGCGCCCAGCTTGATGCCGAACACCTTGAGCGAGTGGCGGATCTCGTTCTCGATGTCGAGAAACTTGCGCTTCAGCGTGCGGCGGTGGCCGAGCAGCAGGCGCAGCCGGTAGCTGGCGTCGCTCTTCACATGGACGGAGCGGTACCAGCCGGTGCGCACCAACTGGGCGATGCCGCGCGCGTCGTTCTTGTCGGTCTTGTTGCGTTGCGCCTTCAGCGCCGCATGGACGTGGCGGGTCTCCAGCAACACCACCGTCAGCCCCAGCCGGACCAGGCCGGTGTGCAGCCACGGCGACAACGATCCGGCTTCATGGCCGACGCGCCGGAGGCGGTCCGCGTAGCCCTCCAGCGCGGAGCGGATCGCCTCCGGCTCGGTCGCCACACTGGTCTCGAAAACGACGGTTCCGCTCCCATCGACGACGCAAATCGCGGTGCTCTTCACACCCAAATCCAGGCCGGCGAAATACTCCATGGCTCTCCTCCCGCGTGACGGTTTGACTCGTGGCGGGGAGCCTGCCACAGCCGAAGGAGGGGCGGTATTGGACGTCCGGCGGGGGGACGGTGGAGAGGGCGGCGAGGCGGTCGTCGGATCGAGCCCGATTACGCCGTCAATCACCTGTTTTTCTCTGCCATCTGCGCTGATCTACTCTTAACTACGCTTTACTGCGATACGATCTTCATGGACCAAGATCAGGGCCATGCTTGCCAGAGCGTCCTCGGGCGGCAGAGTCGCGGTGCCATGGCAAGGCTTCTACGCCCTCCGGACGCGTTGTTTTGTCGCATGATTTGTGCTTCTGCTTGGTCAGTCTGCGCACCCAGCCGAGCCCACGGAATGGCTCGTCCACTGGCCTCGGCGATGACCGCCGCATCATTGGCGTCGTTCTTCTTGTCGCGTTGGACGTATACCTTGAGCCGGGTCGGCGCGATTAGCCGAACCCCTGTCCTTGCGCTGAGACTACTCGCATCCAATGGTGCGCGGAGCCGCCAGCTTTCATCTCTTGTGGAACAGCCGGTCATGCACCCGGCCTTACGATTGTCGATCGTGCTATTGTCGGGCCGATTTTTTCCATATTTGGCCTGCTACCGCCGCCCCTCGAACAACTGTCGTGCCCGATTTTCGGCATCCACCTCCCCGATCGATGCCATGGCATCGGCATAGGCAGCCAGAGCATCCATGTCTGTGACCTTGTCGAGATCGACGACCTGTGTCCGCAGGGCGGCGGCCAAATCTGGGTTGGTTGGCGACAGCAGGACGACGACATAGAGGACGGCATTGACGTAGGCAGTGCTTGTCCGCAACTGGCGAAAACGCTCCAGCGCCTCGTCTCGCCGTCCGGCTTTAAACTGAGCTTTAGCCACGTCATAGGATGCGCTTGCCATGGTCTCAGCATTAATGACTGGCATCTGTGGCGCCGACAAGTCCGTTAGGACGACTTCGCAGACTGCAGTCGCCCAACCGTCATCCCCCGCCACCAGTTTGTCCTGGACCCGCCGAATAGTGGCCGAGGCCGTGGACCGGCGTATGAATTCCTCGGCGACTAAGCGGTCGTCAATGCGGTTGACGATTCGTTCGGTGATTTGAACGGCGTCTGGCCGCAACAGCGCGGCGTGGCAGAACATCCTGCCGGTACTGGCCCCGCTGTCCCCGCGGACCGGACGAAAGGCGACTGCGGCATAGCGATTGCTGGCATTCTCGGTGACGACCTCGGCGCGTGCCTCGCTGATGGTCTGTGGACTGCTTTTGGAAAACATTGTCGACAAGTTGCTGTCAGCCTGGATCGCCCGCAGCAATGCCGCCTCGGCGACGTTGGCGGCAGGCACCGGTTTGGCCGCCAGCATCAAGATGGCGGCCAAACCAAATACTCTTCTGCGCGATACGGCGCCCACCTCAGAAGTCGTTCTTTGGAGCCACCTGCCCAGACGGTCCGCGCGGGTTTGGTGCATTCTCGTTGACGCCGCCATTGAGTTGAAGGCTGTGTCCCGACGGCACAGGGGCTGGCGCGGTTGTTCCATTTGCCGTTCCGCCCGGTCTATTGGCACGGTCGAGGGCAGCAGTGGCGGCGCGGTTTTCCGCCCCCGCCTGCGTGGCCATCGCCGTCACCGATGGCATGTATACGGCGATGGAGAATTCCCAGTTGCCGTCGTCGGAGGCGAAGTTTTTGACCTGCACTCCGGGCGGTATCGTCCCTTTCGTCACAGTTGCATAGTCATCAGAATGGGTCATGCCGTTGAGAAACGTATCGCGCGTCTTGTCCAGAACCTGAACGTCGCCGGGCTTCCCGTTCTCATCGGTAGGAACCGCCAATTGCTCAGTCGCTTCGACCTGTTTCTCGTCGAAGCCACCTGACCAATAGACTTTGTCGCCACCCAAAAAGGAAACCAAGGCGCTGCGGGCACGCATGTTTGCTTGGTCAGCCGCAGTTTTCTTTAGTTCCCGACCGATGGCCGGATTTGAATTCTGGCGTATCACCGCGCTGCCAAAGCCGATAATGATGTTTTCGCCGGTTCTGGGGTTGGTAATCAGCTTCGCCCCCATCGGCGGAGTGGCGAAGGAGGTGACCTCGGTCACAATATCCTTCCACACGGCACGAGGGTCGTCGGACACGATGACGGCTCCGCCGATGTGATCAACTGCACCGCGCGTCTTCGTGCTGGAGGCGATGACCATGGTGACGGAGTGGTCATTGACGTTGTCGTTGACATTGTAGACGATATAAGCGGCCAGCATTCCCTGGACCGTTTCACCGCATTTATCGCCTGAATTGGAGGAGATGTTAGCTGCACTTTCCTTGCCGGTGTCCAAAGTGACCCGACTGTTCTTAACTTCATTGGCACAGCTATTTTGAAGCCCCCCCATATGAGCGACAAGTTCCTTGCGGGCTTCGGTAAACGCGCGAAAATAAGCACCGCGCTTACTCAGGATGGTCGCATTTTGGTTGTCGTAGGTCTTGTAATTGGCGGTCGCAGCAGAAAGAATGCCGATACCACTAGGGGTGGCGACCTCTTGCACCCCGCTTCCGCCGTCGTCGGTCAACTGCTTGAAGGCGGAGGCCATGGCGGCCTGCATGTTGGGAGCGGCCACCACATCGCCTCTCTTTTCGGCGGCGGCCGAGGGCGATGTGGAGCCGCCCTGCGTCGGCGGCAGGAAGTCGTTGAGGTCGAGGCTCGGCGCGGCGAAGGCAGGCATGGCGGCTGATAAAGCGGCCAGGGCAACGGCAGTTATCAATCGGGTACGCATGGGGGGGCTCCTACTGTGCCGTTACCAGTCTTTTTCGGCGCTTTTTTGAACACTTTCGGCTCGTTTCTCGTGTTTCGCCGCCACCGCAGCCGGAGACGGTGCCGCAGATCCTTGGCCCGCCGGACGGGCTTCCGCCGAAAGGCGTGCGATGTACGAACTGGGAGCAAATTCCTTGGCAAGGTCGATCTGCGCCTTGACCACCTTGGCCTTGGCGACCTTGGCCTGGACGTCAACCACCTCGATGATGCCGACTTCGGTCTCTTCCCGGCCCAGGCTTTCCTTGGTGTAGGAATCGACGATGGTTTTGCCGTAGCGGATCAGCCGGTAGCGCTGGCCCACCTGGATGGATTTGCCGCCCTGGCCGAGGAACAGCATGTCGCCATTGATGCTCTCAACCATCACCGGGAAGATCGATTCCAGAATCTGGCGTGAAATTTCATCCCCTGCGCGCTCCGCCAGACCGGCTATGGCGGCGCCCTCCTGCGAATGGGTCCAGGTGTCCGAGAACTTGATCTGGCCGGTCGCCGCATCGATGACCCGATAAGACAGGCGAACCGTCGTTTGCGACGTCTCAAGCGTCTTGTTGATCGACGCGATGGTCACCGAATGGGTGGCAACACCGGCCTCTTCGACCGTACCGACGATCAGCAGGTCGGTGCCCAGTTTGTTGCCCAGCTTCGCCATTTCTTCGACCGGGGTGCCGGCCCCCGACAGGCGATCCAGTTCGGCATCCTGTTCGGCCCCGTATTGGCGGTCGAGGATGGCGAACTTGCGTGACTGGGTCAGGCGACTGGTCAGTCCCTGGACGAAGGCGTCGCGGAAGCCG
>DATGZW010000671.1:0-2330 GCA_035297005.1 Patescibacteria group bacterium | reverse complement strand
GTTTCTGTGCGGTCCAGTCCCGGTCTTTTAAGAGGTAGAGGGCCAGATCGTCTGGTTTGTCCAGGCGCACGCAGCCATGGCTAAGCGCCCGGTTCGAGCGGCTGAACAGGTGATGGTTGGGGGTGTCGTGCAGATAAATATCGTCGTCGTTGGGGATGGCGAACTTGATGCGGCCCAGCGCGTTATCCGAGCCGGGGCGCTGGCGCAGCTGCCAGGGAAAGCTTTGGCGGGCCTTCCAATCGATGCCGATGCCTTGCGATTCCGGGCTGCCCGGCGGAAAGGCGTCCGAGATGATCTCCAGATCATTGGCGACCAGATAGCCGGGGTCTTTCTTCAGCTTGGGCAGGATTTCCTTGGTGGCGATCGAGCTGGGCACCGACCATGTCGGGTTCAGCACCAACTGGGTCAGCCGCGCATGCAGCGCCGGAGTCGGGTGATCGGGATCGCCGACGATGGTGCGCATGGTCAGCACGGCGCGCCCGTTCTCGACCACTTCCAGTTGGGCGGCGGCGACGTTGACGACGATGTGATTGTCTTCCAGCTTGGGCGGCAGCCAGCGCCAGCGTTCCATGTTGACGGCGACCTGATGGGCGATTTCGGTTGCCGAGGCGTTCATCGTCGCCACCGTCTGTTTGCCCAGCACGGCGTCGTCGTTCAACCCGTGGCGCTGCTGGAACAGCTGCACCGCCGCTTGCAGGTTTTCGTCATAGGTGATGCCGGCGGCATCGACGGCGGATAGCTCGCCGGTGGCGATCAGGCGCGTGCGCACGGCGGTAATGCGGTCATCGACGGCGCCCGGCTTGATGCTGGGGCCGGTGGGAACCTTGGGCCAGTCTCCAGCGGCGGCGATGGCGCGCAGCCGCGCCAGTTGCGCGCGCAGTTGCTGATAGCCGGCATAGGGCGGCTGCAACGTCTGCAAGGCTGGCAGGATATTGGCCGCATGTTCCTTAAGGAAGGCGACGGCGTCGAAGCTGGGTGTGGGGATGAACCAGTCGTCTTCCAGCACGGTGGGGTCGGCGCGCTGGCCGCGCATGGCGGCGGCGTAGTGCAGCAGGGCGTCGGAAATCAGCAAATCGCTATCGGCCTGACTGGCCGCAGTGTTGGCTCCGCGCAGGGCGGCGATGGCCGGCAGATGCATCGGCCCCGGCGGCAGGCCTTCCAGCTCGGCGGTGGACAGCACGGCGACCACCTTGTCGGCGGTGTCGGTCCAGGCCGGACGCCATTGACGGCTGCGATAGAAGCCGCGCAGGGCGTCAAGCTCCACCGCCTCGCCATGCAGCCGGGGTGTTGCCGAGACTTCGGCCAGCCGATGCTGAATCTCCAGCGCCGCCGGATCGGGCGGAGCCGCGCTTTGAGCGGCCACGGCGCCATCCGCCGCCAGCAGGATCGCAGTCATGGCGATCGCACGCAGCAGCGAAGCGGGAGAGACGGAAAAACGCATCACGGTCAAAGCTGGTCCCCACAGACAAAGGTCATGCTGATTATAGCCGGATAGCATGGCTGCCAGCCAAGGGTTTAAACCCTTAGCGGGGGAAAGAGCTAGTGTCTTGACGACCCCTCGGTCATGCATTTTGCGACGGATTGGGGTTGCTGGTCGGCGGGGGCGGGCTAACCGTGGGGCTGTTGGGTGGGAGATGTCCGCGTGCCGTTGCCCCTGTCGCCGGTTCTGTTGTTTTTGATCCAGTCGGTCATCGTCGCCGCCAAGGATTTGGCCGCCCGCTTCGACTCGCTGGTGGTGGCCGTGCTGCTGCCGTTCTTCTTCATCTCCACCGGCTTGGCCACCAGCTTCGATCCCGGCTCGGCCGGAGTGGCGGGGGTGTTCCTGGTGATGACGGGGGTATCGGTGGCGGGCAAACTGGCCGGAACGGTTCTGCCGCTACGCCTGTGCGGCAAGGCCCCCTGGTCCACCGCGCTGGTCGTCGGCGCCTTCATGCAATGCAAGGGACTGATGGAAATCGTCGTGCTGACCATGCTGCTGGACGCGCGGATCATCTCGCCGGCCTGCTTCTCGGCGATGATCGGGATGGCGCTGGTGACGACGGGGATTACGAAGCCGTTGGTGGGGTGGTGGCGGTAGGGAGCTACGAGCGGCTACCCCCATTGGAGGTTTGGTGCCGGCTTTGCGCCCATCTGGGATACCAGGAAGCTCGACGGCGGCTTCCTGGGTCGCATTTAATCACGGCAAATACCAACAAGTTGACGTGTATTAACTTGATTTAATCAAAGCATAAGATCGGGGTTTATGCCAATTCTCGCGCAAAATGTTATAATATAGTCTATTTCATCTTGCTCGTAGCCATCTCCAGATCGCTTCAAAGCCCACATGGCTT
>DATGZW010000670.1:0-2996 GCA_035297005.1 Patescibacteria group bacterium | reverse complement strand
CAACGACTTGAAGCTTGACACCGGAGTCGGCACCTGCGGCAAGGACGGCCAAAGCGTCGCCGTCGGCGTCGGCCAACCGACCATGCGCATCGATGGCTTGACCGTCGGCGGCACCTCGGTCTGATCGCGGAAAGAGCGGGCGCGCACCCAAGCGCCCGCTCTTTAAACTGTACTCATTCAAATAAGCGCCGAATATCCAAAGGTCTCCCTGCCGCATTTTCCGTATGGGTCCGCCGTATGACCTAAGTCGGAGCAGACCCCATTCCCGCAAGAAAAATGTGTTCCTTTCCCTAAGCTCGCGGTTCTTGCGCCCCCCTCTGAGGTCGAGAAACCACCCGCACAACTCAACATTATGGCGCTGTTTAGGGTTGGCTATATATCATGAGCGCGTTACCATCGTATGCATTAGGAACATTGGTGGAGGGAGGGCTCCTTCCGCCCATATGGTTGTGATTGGGGGGTATTATGGGGATGACAAACGCACATTCGGGGGGCTTTTTAGCCAATTTGCCAATCCGCACCAAGATATTGACGGGTTTCGGCGCGATCGTTCTGGTGCTGGTGATCGTCGCTAGCATCGCCTATGGCGGCGCGGTCAAAAGCGGCGAGGCCTTCACCGATTATGCCCAGCGCGTGCAAGAGGTGAGCATTGTCCGCCAACTTGACCGCGACATGGTCGATTTGCGCCGCAACGTCCGTGAATACGCCAATCTGGGCAAGGCCGAAGACGCCAGCGCCGCACGGAGCATCGCCGCCGACCTGCACAAACAACTCACCGTGGCGCTGGATGCCATCAAGGCGCCCGAGAACCATCGGCGTCTGGAGGCCGCGGCTGGCGACTTTGCCATCTACCTCACCGATTTCGATACGGTCGCCAAGCTGAAGATCGAGCAGGATGCCCTGGTTCACGCGAGCCTGGAACCTTCGGCCGCCACGATGCAAAAGAACATCGATGAATTGCTGGCCGCTACGCAGAACAACGAGGCCGGCGACACCCGTATCATCACCACCGACCTGATGCGTCACGGCCTCCTGGCGCGCGTGTACACCGCCAAAATGATCGGATCGCATGTGGCGAGCCTGGGTGACAAAGCCGCCGACGAGCTTGCTCAAATCCAGACCATTGTGGGCAAGCTGGTGGAAAGCGCCCCCGCTGCTCAGCGCCCCAAGCTTGGCGAAATCAAAAAGGCCGCCGAGGAATACTCTTCCGCCGTGATCCGCATGACGGCAATCAACGCGCAACTCGAAAAGCTGATCAACGCCGACATGATCGACAAAGCCAAGGGCATCGCCGCCGATTTGGCAGCCGTCCGCGAGGCCGGCATTGAAGACGAACACCAGATCGAGGCACAGGCCCGTTCGGTGCAAAATACCAGTCAAACGCTGACGCTGGTGCTGGCTCTTCTCGGCCTGGTTCTGGGCGGCGCCATTGCTTTGACCGTGGGGGCGGGCATTTCGCGCCCGGTGGTGGCGATGTCGGGCAGCATGAACGCCCTGGCCGCCGGTGACAAAGCCATCACCATCGACGGCCTGGAGCGCGGCGACGAATTGGGCGGCATGGCCCGCGCCGTCGAAGTGTTTCGCGCCAGCATGATCGCCAACGACCGCATGGCCGCCGAGCAACAGGCGCAGGCTGAAAAGAACGCCACCCATGCCCGTCAGATCGAGCAGTTGGCCGAAGCCTATGACCGGATAGCGACCAAGGTGCTCAACTCGGTCGCCGCCGCTGCCACCCAATTGCGAACCGCCGCCGCCAGTATGTCGGACACCGCCGAGACCACCACCACCCGTTCCTCGGCGGTCGCCGCCGCCGCCGAGCAAGCGTCGTCCAACGTCCAGACGGTGGCCGCCGCCGCCGAGGAATTGACCGCCTCGATCCACGAAATCAGCCGCCAGGTGGTGCAGTCCTCAACCATCGCCAGCGGTGCCGTCGCCGAGGCCAACCACACCAATGATCAAGTGCGCAGTCTGGCCGACGCGGCACAAAAGATTGGCGACGTGGTCAGCCTGATTACCGACATCGCCAGCCAGACCAACCTTTTGGCGCTCAACGCCACCATCGAGGCGGCACGCGCCGGAGATGCCGGCAAGGGCTTCGCCGTGGTCGCCAACGAGGTCAAGACCCTGGCCAATCAGACGGCGCGCGCCACCGACGAGATTTCCGTGCAGATCACCGCCGTGCAGGCCGCGACCCGCGACGCCGTCGCCGCCATCGGCCAGATCGGAGCGACCATCGGACAGGTCAACGATATCGCCACCACCATCGCCTCGGCTGTCGAGCAACAGGGTGCCGCCACCCTGGAGATTGCCCGCAACGCTCAACAAGCCGCCACCGGCACGCATGAGGTGACCACCAATATCTCGGGAGTCTCGGGCGCCGCCCGCGAAGCCGGGCATGCCGCCCACGATGTTCTGGCCGCCGCAACCGACCTGTCGCGCCAATGCGAGGAATTCCGCGTCTCGACGCAGAAGTTCCTCCAGGATGTCCGCAACGCCTAGGGTGGGGCGCGGTCCTAACCGCGCACGGTGGCGATGAAGCGCTCGACCTCGATGCGCAGGACGCCGGCCTGATTGGACAGGTCGGTCGCCGAGCCCAGCACCTCGGTAGCGATACGGCCGGTGTCACTGGCGGCGGTGGTGACACCGACGATGTTGGACGACACCTGCTGTGTGCCGATTGAGGCCTGATGGACGTTGCGGGCAATTTCATGCGTCGCCGCTCCCTGCTCTTCGACAGCGGCGGCGATGGTCGATGAGATCTCGTTGATCTCCGTGATGGTCGCCGCGATGCGGCGGATGGCCTGCACCGCCGCTTGCGTGGCAGCCTGCACGGCGACGATCTGGGTGCCGATTTCGTCGGTGGCCTTGGCCGTCTGATTGGCCAGGGTCTTGACTTCGTTGGCGACCACGGCGAAGCCCTTGCCGGCGTCTCCGGCGCGTGCCGCCTCGATGGTGGCGTTGAGCGCCAAAAGGTTGGTCTGGCTGGCGATGTCGGT
>DATGZW010000669.1:0-3043 GCA_035297005.1 Patescibacteria group bacterium | reverse complement strand
CGCCGCAAGAGCTAGCGGCGGCAGCCGTCGATGATAGCCAGGACGCGCGCGCCGATGGCGTCGATGTCGAAGCAGCGCTCGGCATAACGACGACCGGCCCGCCCCTGCGCGTCGCCTTGGCCGGGGGCGTCGAGCAAAGCCCGCGCGGCGGCAAGGAAGGCCGCTTCGTCGGCGGGCGGCACCACCACCCCGGCCCCCGCCTCCAAAATGGTACGGGCCGCCAAGTTCTCCACCGGCATGGCGGCCAGGATGGGACGGCCGGCGCACAGATAGGACAGCACCTTGGACGGCACCGACATCACTCCGGCATGCGGTTCCAGCAACACCACGGCCAGCGCCGCGCAAGCCAGCATCGCCGGCAGATCCGCGTAATCCTGGTAGTCGAGCAGCAGCAGGTTATCCAAGCCGCGCTCGGCCTTGTCGTGCTCCAACACCACCCGCCCCAGCCCTTGCGTCGCCACCACCACCACGCAGTCGGAGCGGTCGCGGATCGCTTCGGCAAGTCGGCTCAGCAGGGCCGGATTGTGCTTCAGCCCCAATGTGCCGGCATACAGCAGCACCGTCTTGCCGGTCAGGCCATGCCGCCGCGCCCATGGATTGTCGCGCGGCAGCAGCGGCACGCCATCGAGCGCCGCCCAGTTGGGCAGCAGGCTGAGCCGCTCCGCCGCCACCCCGCCGGCGATGCACAGCGGCAAGAAGTCGGGGGTGATCGCCACCACGGCATTGCTGCGCACCAGAACGCCGAACTCCTGACGGCGCAGCAGAGCCGCCGCGATCCCGCCCAAGCCCGGCAGCATGCGAGGCAACACCCGCGCCGCCACCGGCCAATAGAAATCTTGCAGCCAGTTGACGAACACCGCCCCGCCCCCTTGCGTTGCCCGCAGCAGCGCCGCTTGGATGCCCGGCGCGCAATTGGCCGAAATGACCACGTCGGGCGCGAAGGCGCGGGCGCGGGCGGAAATGCGCGCGGCATAGCGGCGTTCCTGCCGCCACCGCCGGATAGGGTGGTATTTCGGCAGCGGGCGGCCAAGCGTCAGCGCTTCGATGGTCAAAGTCGCGGAATCGTCGCCGCGCACCGTCAGCCCGCCGCGCGGCGCCTCGAAATCGGCGGAGTAGCAATGCAGGACGGTATGCCCGCGCGCCGCCAGCCAGCGGCTGAGCTGCGCCTGGAACGGATGGCCGACATAATCATGCAGCAGCAGACGCAAGGCGGACCGTTCCCGCGACCAGAGTAAAACCGCATCAGCTATAGCCGACAGCCATCGCCGCCGCCATGACCGTTTATATGTGCGTCACTTCGAATTGCATTAACCATATGGTTATTCGGTCCCGATATATTGGTGATTTGGTATTAGATGCATTCTAAAGTAGATTACTCGGGTATGCTGTGTGCAAAAACTGTGCATTAATGGGCATGGGTAGAATCGGGGCAACCTCCACGGGGATTGGAGTATTTTAAATGCGGCTATCAGATATTAGAGTTGCCCAGAAAGTGGGCGGCGGGTTCGCGGTCATCCTGGCCTTGCTGCTGGTTGTCGGCGGCATCGGCTTCAGTGGGCTGGAGGACGCCGACAGCAATTTCCAGAGCTATCGCGGCATGGCGCGGGAAACCAACGCCCTTGGCCGCGTCCAGGCCAACATGCTGCAAACCCGCATCGACGTGAAAAACTTCCTGCTGACCGGGGCCGAGGCTGAACACGCCAAGGCCGACGATTATGCCAAAAAGACGGAAAGCCTGGTCAAGGAACTGACTGCCGAACTGCATGACCAATCCCAACTGCAACGGACCCAGGACATCGAGACCGGGGTCGAGACCTATCTCGTCGATTTCGAAAAAGTCGCGGTTCTGCGCCGCAGCGAAGACGAGCTTCTCAACAAGCAACTCAATGTTGTCGGCCCCGAGGCGGAACAGGCCCTGACCGCCGTCATGGCAACCTCGTACAAGGACGGCGACGCCGAAGGCGCCTATCGCACTGGCATGGTTCTGCGCGATCTTTTGCTCGGCCGTCTTTATGTGCAGAAATATCTGGTCCTTGGCGATGACGCCTTTTATCAGCGCGCCACCAGTGAAATCACCGCCACCGCCGCCGGCCTGACCGATCTGGCCGCCCGGTTTGCCAACGGTCCCCGTCATGATTCGGTACTTCAGGCCAAGGCCAAAAGCGACGCCTACGCCACCGCCTATGCCAACTTGCATGCCACCCGCGAGCAGCGCGTCAAACTGGTCCAGGATTCGCTGGACCGTGTCGGCTCGCAGGTGTCCCAGTCAGCCGAGGAGTTCAAGATCCAGTCCAAGGCGCAGCAGGACGAATTGGGGCCGCGCGCCTCGGCCAGCGTGCATAGCGCCAAAACGTTCTCCGGAGTGGTCGCTCTGATCGCCCTCGCCCTGGGCATCGTCGGCGCCTATGTCATCGGGCGCGGCATCGCCCGGCCGATTGTCGCCATGACCGACACCATGGGCAGTTTGGCGAACGGCAACCTGACCATCGCCATCCCCTCGACCGACAACAAGGACGAAGTCGGCGCGATGGCCCGCGCCGTCCAGGTGTTCAAGGACAACGCCATCCAGGTGGAAGCCCTGCGCCGCGACCAGGAACAGGCCTCCGCCCGCGCCGCCGCCGAGCGCAAGCAGGCAATGCACAAGATGGCCGACAGCTTCGAGGCCAGCGTCATGGGCGTGGTGCGCACGGTGTCGTCCTCGGCCACCGAAATGCACGCCACCGCGCAATCGATGTCGGCCACCGCGCAGGAAGCCGGCGCCCAGGCCACCACCGTGGCGGCGGCGGCCGAACAGGCTTCGACCAATGTGCAGACGGTCGCATCGGCGGCCGAGGAACTGTCGGCATCGATCGGCGAAATCGCGCGCCAGGTCGCCGAAGCCGCCCGTGTGTCGGGCGTCGCCTCGGAGGAAGCGGCGAACACCAACAGCATGGTTCAGTCCCTGGCTAGCGCCGCCGACAAAATCAGCGACGTGGTCAAGTTGATCAACGACATCGCGTCGCAGACCAACTTGTTGGCGTTGAACGCCACCATCGAAGCGGCG
>DATGZW010000668.1:0-4330 GCA_035297005.1 Patescibacteria group bacterium | reverse complement strand
CGATCTCCATGTTCCCCTCGCACGCCATCACGGCACCATCATACCACGGCGAATCGCCACGTTGGACGGTCAATGGGGAGCCGGCAACGGCTGCCTGGGTGTCGTTGACGGGGCCGCCGCCAATCGTAGATGAACGTAGATGACACGGTGGATCGATCAAAGTGGTCGTAAGGCAAGATTAAAGGGTTATCTCTCCGTGACGCCTAAGTCCCTGTCTGCACGTCGTTATTTCTGGAGACAGGGGTTGCGGCCGTGGAGACGTATTCCGCTAAGTATCTGATTTTTCATGCAGGCGTAGAGACTGAGGTGGCGCTGCGGCCAGGACATGCCGGAGAAGTCCCCTGCTGCCCCGCCTCTGGCAGTTGGGGAGTGTAGATGAGCATGCCCTCCGGGCCAATAGCGGGAATGCTGGGACTCGGGGTGGTGACTGTATACACCGTTTACGGGGGGATCATCGCAACCCCAGCCGCGTCATCATCTTCAAGAGCCCCACCCGCGACAGGCCGAGCTGGCGGGCGGCGGCGCTGTGGTTTTTGCCGGTGGCGGACAGTGCTGCGGTGATCAGGCGGCGCTCCAAGTCGGCCACCGCCTCGGCCAGGGTGATGGGCGCGGCCGGGGCGAGGGCGGCGGGATCGCCGCTGCGGGCGAAGGAGAGATCGGCCGGGGTAATCGCCTCATCCTCGGTCAGGGCGGCGGCGGAGGTCACTACCGCCTTGAGTTCCCGCACATTGCCCGGCCAATCCTGCTCGGCCAGCCAGACCAGAGCCTCCACCGTCAGATGAAGGCGACGGCGCTTGGCGGCCTCGGCGAGGAAGCGGGCGGCCAAGGGGGCGACGTCTTCGCGGCGCTCGGCGAGGGCCGGACTGCGCAAAATCAGACCCTTCAGGCGGTAATAGAAGTCTTCGCGGAACGAGCCTTCGGCCACCATGGATTCTAGATCGCGATGGGTCGCCGAGACCACCCGGACATCGGCCGATAACGATTGGCGCCCGCCGACTGGCGTATAGGTGCCTTCCTGAAGGAAGCGCAGCAGCTTGACCTGCATGGCCGGCGGCATTTCCCCCACTTCGTCGAGGAACAGGGTGCCGCCATGGGCCGCCGCCACCAGCCCCTGGCGGTCCTGATGGGCGCCGGTGAAGCTGCCCTTCAAATGGCCGAACAACTCGCTTTCCAGCAAGTCTGCCGGGATGGCGCCGCAATGCACGGCGATGAACGGGCCGGAGCGGCGCGGACTGGCGGCGTGAAGGGCATGGGCCACCAGTTCCTTGCCGGTGCCGCTCGGTCCCAGCACCACCACCGGCAGGTCGGCGGGGCCAATACGGCGGATCATCTCCTTCAGGCGCAGGATTGCCGGACTGGCGCCGAAGATGCCGTCATCGACCGGCTGGGCGGCGCGCAAGGTCGCCACTTCCTGCTCCAGGCCACGCTTGGCCAGCGCCCTGGCGACGACGAAGCGCAACAGGTCGGGGTCCACCGGCTTGGCCAGGAAGTCCCAGGCCCCGGCCGCCACCGCCCGCAGCGCCAATTCATGGTCGGCATGGGCGGTCAGCACGACCACCGGCACGGCGGCGAAGTCCGGCACTAGCGTCAAGCCCGCTTCCGGCGTGCGCTCGGGCGGCATCACCAGATCGAGCAGCACCAGATCGGGGCGTTCCCGTTGGAAGGCGTCGCGGGCCTGGGCGCCGTCGGTGGCGGTGACGACCACATGCCCTTGCTTCTCCAGCCATGCCGCTGCGAGTCGGAGAAACGCGGGCTCGTCATCGACCAGGAGAAGCTTGCTCATACCGGGAACCTCATGCTGAAACAGGTGGACCAGCCCGGCCGCTCGCTCAAAGACACCGAGCCCCCATGGGCCGCCATCACCTTGGCGACGATAGCCAGCCCCAGGCCGGTGCCGCCTTGGCTGCGCGAGACGAAGGGCTGGAACAGTACCGCGCGGATGTCCTCGGGGATGCCGGCGCCGTCGTCGCAGACCTGGACGATGATCGCGTCGGGACGGCGCTCCGCCGCCACCAGAACCCGCCCACCAGCGGCCCTGGCATTATCCAGCAGATTCGCCAGCGCCTGACGCAGGCGGATGGGATCGGCCACCAGCGAGAGCCCCGGCGGAATATCGGTTTCTACCGTCGCGTCGGTCTCGGCGATGGCGGCGGCAAGGTCGAGTTCCACTGGCTCCACCCGCCAGGGCTTGGCATAGTCGAGAAGGTCACGCACCAGCGCTTCCATTCGCTTTAGTTGGGTCTTCACCTCGCCGCGTGTGGTTGGCTCGGCATCGGCCACCGCCATGGCGATGATGTTCATGGGATTGCGGATGTCATGGGCGACGGTGGCGGCCAAAGCCCCCAACTCGGCCAGACGCTGGCGCTCGGCAAGCGCGCGGCGGCGGGCTAGATCGGCCTTGGCCTGCGTCCCCACCTCGGCCATCACCTCGACCACCCGGCGCGGCCCCGGTGGAGCCTGATCAAGATCGCCCGGAGAAATATCGGCGGGCAAGCCCAAATGCCGGCGCAGGAGTTGTTCGGCCAGGGCCGTCAGTTCGTCTTCGTCAGCCGCCTCCGCCAAGTCTTGGCGCCAGCGGGCAAGGTCGGCCGCAGTCACTTCTCCGCCGGGATAGATGATGCGATCCGCCAGCCGTCGGACCGGGCTGGCCAAGCTCAGACCAGCCAGCAAGGCCAAAGCGGTCCAGGCGAAAGGGGCACCGGCCTGTTCGGCGACGATGCCGGCGGACAGGGCGGACACCATGCCCGCCAGCCCGATCAGCAGGCCCCAGCCCATCGCCCGGACGGCCCAGCGGTTCACCGCCATAAGGCGGTAGCGCAGCACGGCATAGGCCAGTACGGCGATATAAAGGGGCTGCAACAGCAGGGGCCAGGGATAGCTGTCGATGCCAATCAGCGGGAAGGCAAGCCCAATGACGGAAACTAGGCCGAGAGCGGACGATGTCAGGACCAATGCCACTTGCCAGCGACGAACCCCTTTGGCCTTGCGCCAAGCGTCGGCCAGCAGGCCATGCCCGAACGCGGCCAAGCCGATGGTGACAGCACCAGCCATCAACCCGGCTCCCTCATAGCGGAACAGCATGCCCGCGCCCGGCCAGGGGATGAAACGTCCGGCGCCGTTGGCCAAAGAGGCCAGCATGGCGCCCCCGCCGATGGCATAGGGCCAGAGAATCAGACAGCCGCAACGGCCCGAGAGCCGGGCGGCGAAGTGGACGAAGACTGCGCCTCCCAGCGGAGCCAAGGACATCAGCGCCACGCCCAGCCGGTTGGGGATGAGCAATCCAACTGACCAGCCTGCCACCAGCAGGATAAAAACCGCTAACGGCTTGGCTCCGGTGGCCGAGCCGGCCCGACACCACAGCAGGACTGCGAGCCCGCTGCCGCCAAGGGCGGACAGAGTCATCGCGGCGATGATTGCTGCCGATCCGTCCACTCTGCTTCGCCCCCTGTGTCCAGCGTTAACAGGCAGCCTAGCCCAAATCACAACCGCAGTTAACAGCGTATGCGCGAAAGGCGCGGGAAACCCTCGTCCGTCGGTTTGGCATGGCCCTTGCGGTTAAGGCTGGGATTAGGCAATGCCGTGGAGGTCTGAATGTCACTGGAAATCCTATTATCCGTATGGGCGGTCGCCCTGGTCCTGGCTTTGTTGGCTATCGCCGTCATCGTCCGACCGCTGTTCATTGTTCTTGCCGAAGTATGCGGCGGTCGTGATCGATCCCGTTTCTGAACGGTCTACGCCTGTCTCCTCACCCTGATGGCGCCGCTGCTGACGGTTTCGACGCCCGGTCTGCTGGATGCTGCGGCTGCGGCTGGAGCGACCGGCGCGGTCCTCCAGCGGGCGGTGTTCTATGCCCTGGTCGGCATCATCATCGCCCTCTTGGTCATGGGGCGAGCGGTATGGCGTCCCATCGCCCGCTTGCTTCAAGCCCCGCCGGCCGGCGGCGATCAGGACTCCGTATCATGACGCGGGTTCTGATTGTCGGTGGCACCGGCTTTATCGGCAGGCACTTGGCCGGTGCCCTAACCGCCGCTGGTCACCCTGTGACGGGCCTGGGCCGCAGCGGAATCGACTTGGTGAGGGATAGCGACGCTACTCTGACCGCCCGGCTCACCGGCTATGGTGTCGTGATCAATGCCGCCGGTTTGGTGCGTCGCTTTGGCCCCAACACCCTGACGGCGGTCCATGCCGAGGGGACGGAACGGCTCGTTCGCGCCTGCCTTGCCGCCGGCGTCCCGAGATTGATCCACCTGTCGGCGCTCGGCGCCTCCTCGGACGGCGAAACCGAATATCAGCGGACCAAGGGCCATGGCGAAGACCTGCTGAATGGTGC
>DATGZW010000667.1:0-2816 GCA_035297005.1 Patescibacteria group bacterium | reverse complement strand
CCCAGCGCATCGACAGCGCCGCCGCCACCCAGGCGCTGGCCGGAACCAGCGGCTCGGCCACCGTGGTCGGGCGCAGCGGCCATGACGCCATCGCCGCCTTTGCTCCGATCACCTTTCTCGGCACCCGCTGGGCGGTCATCGGTGAAACCGACCTGACCGAGGTGATGGCTCCGGTCCAGGCCATGCGCAACTTCATGCTGCTGGCCGGATCGCTGGTGTTGCTGGTGGTGGTCGGCATCGGCTGGATCGCCGCCCGCAGCATCACCCGCCCGATCGGCGCCATGACCGACGCCATGGGCCTGATCGCCTCGGGCCGTCTGGAGACCCATATCCCCGCCCTGGAGCGCCCCGACGAAATCGGCGAGATGGCTCAGGCGGTGCAGGTGTTCAAGGATAACGCCAGCCGCATGGCGCAGTTGCAGCAGGAGCAAGCAGACCTTAAGCGCCGCGCCGAAGAGGACCGCCGGAAAAGCATGCTGGAGATGGCCGACGGCTTCGAGGCTAGCATCAAGGGCGTTGTCGATGGAGTCTCCTCGGCCGCCACCGACATGAAGACCACCGCCGAGACCATGAGCCGCGCCGCAGACGCCACCAGCCGCCAGTCCTCGGCCGCCGCCCAGGCCGCCGAAACGGCCGCCGCCAACGTCGAATCCGTCGCCGCCGCCGCCGAAGAGCTGTCGGCCTCGATCCGCGAGATCTCCCATCAAGTGGGCCGCGCCAGTGAAATCGCCGGCGTTGCCGTCACCGAGGCGCGACGCACCAACGCCATGGTGCAAGGACTGGCCGAAGCGGCGGCGAAAATCAGCGAAGTCATCAATCTGATCAATGACATCGCCAGCCAGACCAATCTGTTGGCGCTAAACGCCACCATCGAGGCGGCGCGAGCTGGCGATGCCGGCAAGGGCTTCGCCGTGGTCGCCGGAGAGGTTAAGCATCTGGCCACCCAGACGGCGCGCGCCACCGACGAAATCTCGGCCCAGATCGCCGCCGTGCAGGAAGCCACGCAAGGCGCCGTTGGCGCCATCCAGGGCATCACCAACACCATCGGCCAAATGGACGAAATCGCCGCAACCATCTCGGCGGCGGTCGAGGAACAGGGCGCCACCACGCAGGAAATCGCCCGTAGCGTCCAACTGGCCGCCGAAGGCACCCGCGACGTCACCGGCAACATTTCGGGCGTGACCGCCACCGCCAGCGAAACCGGCCAAGCCGCCGGTCAAGTCCTCGGCGCCGCCGAGGGCCTGACGCGTCAGTCGAACCTACTGCGCAAACAAGTGGATAGCTTCCTGACCACGGTGCGGGAAAAGTAGGGAGAGCAGCCCGCTCTCGTCGCGGCTTACATAAATCCCCCTCTCCCGAAATCGGGCGAGGGGGACTTCAACCACCCTAAATCAGAACGCCCCCAGCGGGCAGCCGCAGATCGGGCAGGTCATGGTGGCGATCACCGCGCGCTTCTGGTCGGCGGAGTATTTGTCGCCCAGCACGCGTTCGACCTCATCGACCAACTGGCGATGGTTGGTGCTGCCGCCGCAAGCGTTGTCGCGTAGCGCTTCCAGCCGGGCGTCGCCGGTCTGTTCGGTGAAGGCTGCCGCCGGACGGCTAACGCCAACGATCAGGCCGGTCCCGGCCAAGGCAGCCATCAGGCTGCGACGCGAAAGATTTTCCATACCCTTGACGCTCCTAAGAGTCCCGGCGCGACGGCCAGGGAATCGACACCACGTTCACACCTTCGTCCCGCAACGCCTCGGCCTCGTCCGCCGATGCTTCGCCGTAAATCGCCCGTTCATCCGCCTCGCCGTAATGCATGCGGCGCGCTTCCTCGGGGAAGCGGTCGCCGACATTCTCGGCGGTAGTCTCGACATGGTCGCGCAAGGACGACAGCATTTCGCGCAGTTCGGCGGCGGCGCGGGCGGGCGGCGGGCGATTGGAGACCAAACTAGGGGCCATCACCGCCTTACGCACCGCTTTGTCGGAACACACCGGACAGGACAAATCACCCGCCGCCGCTTGATGGTCGTAAGCGGCGCCATCGCGAAACCAGCCTTCGAACTCGTGCCCGCGCGAACAGATCAGGTTAAACAAAATCATGACCGGCTAATCTTGCGCCAAAGCCGGAAGGCGTTCAATGCTTCCTCTCGGCGCATCGCTCAGACCGGTTCGGCATAGGGGCGGTCGTGGCTCAGCGAGGGAACCTTGCGCCGCGCCTCGGCCACTTCGTCGGTGTCGATTTCGGCGATCACATAGCCCGGCTGCTCGCCGGCATCGGCCAGCACGGCACCCCAGGGCGAGACGATCAGCGCATGGCCGAAGGTCTGCCGTCCGCCCGCATGCTCGCCGCATTGGGCCGGAGCGAAGATATAGCAACCGGTCTCGATGGCCCGCGCCCGCAACAGCACATGCCAATGCGCCCGCCCAGTGGTGCGGGTGAAGGCGGCGGGCACGGTGATGAACTGCGCCCCGGCCTTGGCCAGACTGCGGAACAGATGGGGGAAACGCAGGTCGTAGCAGATGGTCAGGCCCAACTCGCCCCACGGCGTGCCGGCGGTCACCGCGTATTCACCGGGCGCGAAGGTCGCGGATTCGCGGTAGGCCTCGCCATTGCCGAGATCGACGTCGAACATGTGGATCTTGTCGTAGCGCGCCGCCACCTGCCCTTGCGGGTCGAGGACGATGGTGCGGTTGGCCACGCGGTCGCCGTCGAGCAGCACCGCCAGCGAGCCGCAATGCAGCCACAGCCCGGTTTCCCGCGCCAGTTCGCGGAACGCCGCCAGCGCCTTGTGCTCGGCCTCGGGCTGAGCCTGGGCGATGACGTTCTG
>DATGZW010000666.1:0-6814 GCA_035297005.1 Patescibacteria group bacterium | reverse complement strand
TCTCCTGGAACTTGGGATTGACGTATTCGATGGCTCCGGCGCGGTCGGTGATGACCACCGACACCGGGCTTTGCTCGACCGCCAACGACAGGATGCGCACCCGTTCCTCGGCGCGGCGGCGCTGGGTGCGCTCCACCGCTTCGCGGATCTCGCGCAGGATGGCCGGTACCAAGCGGGCCAGGGAATCTTTGTTGAGGAAGTCGTGGGCGCCGCGTTTGAGCAGTGCGACCGCGTCTTCCGACTGCACCACCCCGGACAGGATGATGAACGGCAGGTCGTGGCCGCTGTCATGCAGCGTGGTCAATGCCCCGTCGGCACTGAAGGAGGGAAGATTATAGTCGCAGAGGACGACATCCCAGTCGCCTTCGTCCAGGGCGGCGCGCATGGCCCCGGCGGTTTCGACCCGGCGAACCGCCGGAGACAGCCCGCCACGCCCCAACTCAAGCTCCAACAGCTCGGCGTCGTCGGGGGAATCCTCGACCAGAAGAACGTTCAGCGATCGACCCATGTCCCGGTTCTCCTAGATCGGCGATGGGGTGTTCATGACCAGCCAGTACAGGCCCAGCTGATCGACCACACCGGTGAAGGCGCTGAAGTCGACCGGCTTGCGGATGTAGCTGTTGACCCCCAGGTCATAGCCGCTGACGATGTCGGTCTGGTCGTCCGAGGTGGTCAGGATAACCACCGGAATGCGCCGGGTACGGTCATTTTCGCGGAGCCGCCGCAGCACGTCCAGGCCGCTGATGCCCGGCAGCTTGATGTCCAGCAACACCAGCGCCGGCAGGTCGTCTTCGGTGGTGGCGCGCTCGGCGTATTGTTCTGTGTGGAACAGATAGGCCAAGGCGTCCTCGCCATCGCGGGCGACGATGATTTCATTGGCCATGCGGCTGGTGCGGAAGGCATGCATGGTCAGTTCGACATCGTCGGGATTGTCCTCGACCAACAGGATCTTATGACTGCCCATTGACGGGTTTTCCTTCCCAACAAGTAAAATGGAATGTGGCGCCCTGGCCTGGATCGGCGGCGGCGGCCCAGATGCGGCCGCCATGGCGCGCCAGGATACGCTGCACCGTGGCCAAGCCGATGCCGCTGCCCTCGAACTCTTCGGCGCGGTGCAGACGGGTAAAGGGTGTGCACAGGCGGTCGGCATATTTCATGTCGAAGCCGGCGCCGTTGTCGCGGATGAAATAGACGGTATGCCCGGCCTCGTCATGGGCGCCGAAGGCGATGACGGTGGTCTCATTGCCGCGCGAATATTTCCAGGCGTTGTCGAACAGGTTGTCCAGCGCCGCCCGCAACAGGCGGCGGTCGCCGTCCACGCCGAGCGCGGGTTGAATGTCGATGGAGATCGTCCGGTCGGGTTCTTTTTCGTGCAGGCGGGCGACGATGTCCTGGGCCATCGCCGACAGATCGACATGTTCGATGGTCAACTCGCCGCGCGTCGAGCGCGATAGCGTCAGGAAGCTGTCGATCATGTCGCCCATGTCGCGGGCGCCGGCACGGATGCGATCCAGGTAATGCGAGCCGCGCTCGTCGAAGCGGTCGGCATATTCGGCAACCAGAATTTGCCCGAAACCTTCGATGCGGCGCAGCGGCGCGCGCAGATCGTGACTGACGGAATAGGTGAAGGCGCCCAATTCCTGATTGGCGGCTTCCAGTTCGGCAGTGCGTTGATGCACCCGTTGTTCCAGTGAGGCGTTCAGGCGCATGACCTCGCACTCGGCCAGCCGGCGCGCGGCGATGTCGGCTTCCAATTCGGCGTTGACGGTGGACAATTCATCATAGGCTTGCCGCAGCCCTGCCGACATGGCGTTGAAGGCGCCGACCACCTGATCCAACTCGTCGGCATGGGCGGGGGCCTGCCGGTGCAGGACGATGGCGGGCGATGGCGAGCGCAGATCAAAGCCGCCCACATGCTCGGCAAAGTCCATCAAGTGGCGGGTGACCAGGCGGAACACGATGTAGAGGATGAACAGCGACACCAGGAAGGTTTTGATGCCCTGGCTGATGAGAATGACCATCGTGGTGTCGAGCAGGCGGCGATAGACGCCGGTCAGCGTCGCTTCGGCATAGAGCACGCCGATTTGAGCCGATTCGCCGCGTTCTCGGTACAGCAGCGGGATGGTTCGCGTCAGGACCGAACTGGATTGACGCTGTCCCGCCGTCACCAGCAGCGGATGATCGACGACGGTGGTTTCGCGCACCTCGACCGCCTGCATGTCGGGCAGCTTGAGAATGCCGTCCAACTGGATGCGCAATTGCTCGGCATCGACGTTCCACAGGCTGCCGGCCAGACTGTCCAGATAGCTGCGCTCGATTTCGTCCAGGCGGCTTTCGATGGCGGAGACGTCGCGGCGATAGTCGAAATACAGCTGCAACACCGTCGAAATCAGCGTGACCGCCGAACTGAACAGCAGGATCAAGGCCAGCAGCCGATAGCCGATGCCGCCGCCGCGCAGCAAGGTCAGCAAACTCGGGCGGGCCGTCGTCGGCACCGTCTTGGCCACCGCCGCGCCGCCGCCCTGGGCATCGCTGACGAGGTCGCGCTCCGCCGACTGAAACATCAAACCTCCCGACATGATGCTATTTTATACCGCAGGGCGGCGGTTCCCTCCAGCCTCAACCGCAATGGTCGTGGAAGAGACCGCCTTGCCCCGTCGCTTACGAGAAGTAATTGGCCTTTTTGATCCGCTCCAGAGTGCCGTCCTCGCGCATGTCGCGGATGGCCTTGTTCAGGTCGGGCATGACGTCCAGGTTCGGCGATTTTTTCGCGCATTGCAGCAGCAAGGGGATTTCGCCCAGCACCAGCCGGTCGCCCAGATAGCCGGCCATGCCTTCCTGCTTGGCCAAGAAGGCGATGGTGGGAATGGCTCCGGCCACGGCATCGAGGCGGTTATGGGCGATCTTGCGGATGCCCGTTAGGTAATCGGTGTCGAAATATTTCTTCAGCGCTGTGTCGCCGTCAAATTTCGGATCAAGTTCCAGGCCGCGCAGAACGGAGATCGTCAGCGGCTTCAGATCGGCATAGGTCTTCAAGGTGACGCCTTTGCGGGCGACGACGCCGACGATATGCGTGGACACCAGCTCGCCTTTGACGACGATGCGGGCGCGCTCTTCGCTCCAGACGATGATGGTGCAGTCCTGGGCGCCGGCTTCCAGTTCATGATCGATGCGCACGAAGGGATGTAGCGCCATGCTGATCTTGTTGCCGGTGCGGCGTTCCAGTTCTTTCACCACCTCGGGGAACACGCCGATCGGTTGATTGGTGACGGGGTCGAACGACGCCCAGGGGGCGACCTCCAGGGTGATGAATTTCAAGTCCTTGGCGGCGACCGATGTGGTGCAGGCCAGAGTCAGTGCGGCAACCATGGCCGCCACTGTTTTTTTCATTGCAGGCGCTCCCCTTACGCATCAATTTTTTTTGACGTCGCCCAAATCCCCGGCGTCAGTGTAAAACGATAAGCTGTGCCCGCGTGTCGATCAACAATCATGCTTGATCATTTCGCCGGGCAGAGGCTATGTCGCCGGTCTCGACCGAGTCTTTCGGCGACGGCAGCAAGGAAATATCCCATGGACGAACAGAAATTCCCCACCGGCGACCAGACGACCAAGATGGCCGAAATGGAATTGGCCGAGTTGCGCGCCGAAAACGCCGCCTTGCGTCAGGCGCTGGACGAGTTGCGCTATGATGCCGATGTCGAGGCCTGCCATGCCGCCGGCTTGACCGCGCAGATCAAGGCGCTGATCGCCGAAAGCGACGCCTGCCCGCATAAAGAGGCGCATCCGCTGGTTCAGCGCGTTGAATACACCCATAGCCGCACGGGGCAGAAAATCACCAAGACCGGCGCCTTTCCGCTGTACCGCGAGGCCTTCGACGCCGAGGCCAAGGTTTGCGGCATCGAAGATCCCGAACAGATCCGCAGCTAAGGCGATGACGGCGGCATGGCGCGCTTTGGCGCCTGGCGACCTTGCCGCCGTCGCCCGCATCGCGGCACAGGTGCATCCCAACTATCCCGAACGGCCGGAGATCTTCGCGGAGCGTTTGGCGCTTTTTCCCGCCGGCTGTTTTTTGCTGGTGGACGCGCAAGGGCAAGCCTGCGGCTATGCCCTCAGCCACCCCGGTACCCTTGGCGCGCCACCGCCCCTCGACAGCCTGTTGGGGGCGCTGCCTGCCGCCGCCGACTGCTTGTATCTGCACGATATCGCTCTGTTGCCCGCCGCCCGAGGCGCTGGCGCTCCAGCGGCGCTGTTGACGCTGCTGCGCCCGCTGGCGCGGTCCTTGGCTCTGCCCCGGTTGGCGCTGGTGGCGGTCAATGGCTCGGCGGACTATTGGCGCGGACACGGCTTCGCCGAGGTGGATGCGGGGGTCGGGTCGTATGGGGAGGGTTGCGTCTACTTGGTCGCAGTGACCTTGGAGCCTGTGCCGAGCCCATGAGACAAGCGCTGGTCGTCGGCATCGACAGTGGCATCGGCGGCGCCCTGGCCAAGGCACTGGCGGTGGCTGGCTGGCGGGTGCTTGGCAGCTCGCGGCGAGGGACTGCCGGCATGCTGCCGCTCGATCTGGCGGCTTTGCCGGAATCGCTGGCGGGGCTGCGGGCCGATGTCTGCTTTGTCTGCGCCGCCGTGACCCGGCAAGCCGAGTGCGTGGCCGACGAAGCCGTCGCGTGGCGTGTCAACGCCGAGGCTCCCGGCAGAATCGCCCAAGCGGTGGCGGCGGCGGGCGGGCGCACTCTGTTGTTGTCCACCAACGCCGTCTTTGACGGTAGACTCGCCTGCCGCGCCGCTGATGCTCCACCATGCCCGGTCAATAGCTATGGCCGGCAAAAGGCCGAGGCGGAGCGCGCGGTGCTGGCCACGCCCGGTGCGGCGGTGTTGCGCCTGACCAAGGTGCTGACACCGACGCTGCCGTTGTTCCGCAACTGGATCGCCGCGCTTCGCCAGGGCCGCGCGGTGACCGCGTTCGGTGACATGGTGATGGCTCCGGTGGCGCTGGACGCGGTGACGGCTGCCCTTGTCGAGATCGCGGCGATGGGGGCCGACGGCATCTTCCAAGCTTCGGCCACGGCGGACATCTCTTACGCCGAGGCCTGCCGGCATATCGCGCGGCGGCTTGGCATCGATCCGTCCCTGGTCAAGGCCGTTCCCGCCGCCGGTGTTCCTGCCAGCGACCGGCCTTTGGCCACCTCGCTCGACGCCAGCCGGCTGGCCGATTTGACCGGGCGAGCGGTCCCGGCTCCGCTCGATGTGATCGATCGCGTCTTTGGCTTTGTCGCCGGGGGTGATTGTTGAGGCCTAACGCCCCATCTACCTTTGACGTATAGTCTAAAGCGCTATCGCCCCCGTCGAGGACTGTCGCCGCCATGTCGCATGCCCGCAAATTCCTGGAACAGACCGCGCTGATCGCCTCGCGCCTGCCCACCGACGCGATCGACGCCCTGGCCGAGCAATTGGCGGCGTTGCGCGAGAGCGGCGGGCGGTTGTTCGTGCTGGGGGTCGGCGGCAGCGCCGGCAATAGCGGCCATGCGGTCAACGACTTCCGCAAGCTTTGCGGCATCGAATGCTACGCCCCCACCGACAACGTCTCGGAACTGACCGCGCGCACCAACGACGAAGGTTGGGAGACGGTGTTCTCCGAATGGCTGAAGGGCAGCCGCGCCAATGCGTCGGATGCGCTGTTCATTCTGTCGGTCGGCGGCGGTAACGCCGAGCGCAATGTCAGCGTCAATCTGGTGCGGGCTCTCGATCTGGCCAAGGAGCGGGGGTTGGCGGTGTTCGGCATCGTCGGCCGCGATGGCGGTCATGCCAAGGCGGTGGGCGACAACGTGATCGTCGTGCCGACCATCGACGAGGATTTGGTGACGCCGCATGTCGAAGCCTTCCAGGGCGTCATCTGGCATTGTCTGGTCAGCCACCCGCGCTTGCAGGTAATGAAGACCAAGTGGTGATCTCCCGGCATTCGGGAAACGGCTTTTTGGCGTGAGGGCGTGAGCAATGTCGCAGCAATTGGACGGGACCAAGCTGATTTACCACGTCGAAGCCCTGGCCCGGTGGAAGCGGGGAGAGGTCGTCTATCCGATCCAGCTTGAAGTCAGTCCGACCCGGCATTGCAATCATAAATGCCTGTTCTGTTACTATGAGTACACGTCGCGCGACTCAACCTATCTCGACCGCGAGGTCTGGCAGCGCTTGCTGGAAGAGGCGGCGACGCTGGGCACCAAGGCGGTGTTCTATTCGGGTGAGGGCGAGCCGCTGCTGAACCGGGACATCGCCGATATGGTCGAACTGGGCGGCAGGCTGGGTTTCGATCAGGCGTTGAACACCAACGCCACCCCGCTCAAGGGCCAGACCATGCAGCGGGTTTTGCCGCACCTGGAATGGATGCGGGTCAGCGTCAACGGTGTCGATGCCGATGATTATGTCCGCGTCCACCAAGCCCCCGCCGCGCATTTCGAGCTGGCGTTGAACAACGTCGCCGAGGCGGTGGCGTTCAAGCGGGCGAACGGGCTCAAGGTGGTGATCGGCGTGCAGTTCGTCTACACCGGGCAGACGGTGGACAGCATTTTCGGCTTGGCCGAGCGCATCCGCGACATCGGTGCCGATTATTTCTCGATCAAGCCGGGCATGTCGCATCCCGACAACCCGGTCAAATTCGACGGCCCGATGCCGACGCCGGACGACTTCGCCCGCGTGACCGAGCTGGCGCGGCCCGACTTCCAGGTTGCCGTGCGCTGGGGATTGGGCGAACAGGACTGGAAGCGGCCCTATAAGCGTTGCCTGTCCCTGCCGTTCTTCGCCGAGATCACCGCTGATGGGC
>DATGZW010000665.1:0-9085 GCA_035297005.1 Patescibacteria group bacterium | reverse complement strand
TCGACAGTCTTGTCGTCCATGCGGTACAGGCCGTCGACATCGACGCGCGCCGCTTCTCCGGCCAGCTGCAAATCGATGCGGGAATGCATGGAAATGCCATAAAGATTACGCAGGAAGCGCAGATCGGCGCGCGGCGCATGCCATTGCACGCCAAGCAGCCGGTCATCGACGCTCAGATCGCCACCGACGACCTCGACCCGCTCCAACAGCCCAGCGGGCGAGTTCGAATTGGGCGGCGTCAGCAACGCCTGAAAGGCCTCGTCGATGGCGGCGTTGGAATTGGCCGCGCCGGCCTCGCTGGCCGCACCGGCCTCTCCACCGGATGGTTGCAGGCCCATGCCGAGTTGCAGATTACCAGACGCATCGCGCTGCAAACGGAGGGTCGGGTGCAGCAGACGCAAGGCGCGCGGGGCGATCACCCCGTGCAGCAGCGCGACACCCGACAGCGATACCGACATTTCCGGCACGGCGGCGATCACATGGTCGCCGGCCAGCGCGCGCACGCCTTCGGCCCGAATTTCCAGAGTCCGGGTATCCGCGCTCCACACCAGCACAGTGGTATCCAGCTTGACCGCCATGCTGCCGTCAGGGCTGCGCAGCGCGCCCTCGATATATGGCGTGAGGAAGGACAGCTTCAGCGGACCCTCGGACAATCGGAATCCCAACCAGGCCGCAAGGACCAGCAGGGCCATCCCAATGGCGCCGAGAAGCTGGAAGAAACTTCTAACGGTGCCGTGAACCACCCTGAAAACTCTCCATCATGCGAGATTGACCCGGACCGGAGATTTGCCCAGTCTGGGACAAAACACAACACCCGGATGGGCCAACGTGATCTTTGCGTTAAATTCCCAAGCTTTGCCACGCCCCGCCGACTCGGCGATGGACCAGCGCAACCGTCTTCATTGGCAGGAACAGGCGGCGCAATGGGACGATGCGGAGCAAGCCGCTTTCGTCACCCAGGCCTTGGCCGATCCGGCGCTGGATGCCTTACTGTCTGCGGTGTTCGGCAACAGCCCCTATTTATCGCATATCCTGATTAGCGAAACGGCCTTTTTCCGCCGCTTGCTGGCTGATGGCCCGGACGCGTGCTTCCTGGCGCTGCTGACCGAGTTGCATGACGAGACGCAGACGGCGGATCTGATGCGCGCCTTGCGCATCGCCAAGCGGCGCACCGCCTTGCTGGTCGGGCTGGCCGACATCGCCGGGCTGTGGACGCTGGACAGCGTGACCTCGGCGCTGTCGCGCCTGGCCGACCGCGCGCTGTCGCTGGCCGCGTCGCATCTGCTGCGCCGCGCCCATGAAGCCGGAGACATCGTACTGCCCCACCCCGAACATCCCGAGCGCGACTCCGGTCTGGTGGTGCTGGGCATGGGCAAGCTGGGCGCGGTCGAACTGAATTATTCCTCGGACATCGACATCATCGTTTTTTACGACGACGAAAAGATCGCCTATCACGGCCGCCGCTCGGTGCAGGAAATGTTCGTCCGCATGGCCCGCGAGATGGTCCGCATCATGGACGAGCGCACCGTCGATGGGTACGTGTTCCGCACCGATTTGCGCCTGCGCCCCGATCCCGGCTCGACTCCGGCGGCCATCTCGCTGCTGGCGGCAGAGACTTACTACGAGGCATTCGGGCAGAACTGGGAACGCGCTGCGATGATCAAGGCCCGCCAAGTCGCTGGAGACCCCATCGTCGGCAACGCCTTCCTGCGTTTCCTGCGCCCGTTCATCTGGCGCAAGCATCTGGACTTCGCCGCCATCCAGGACATCCACTCGATCAAGCGCCAGATCAACGCCCATCGGGGCGGCGGCAAGATCGCGGTTGCCGGGCACAACATCAAGCTGGGGCGCGGCGGCATCCGCGAAATCGAGTTCTTCGCCCAAACCCAGCAACTGATTTGGGGAGGCCGCGATCCCGGCCTGCGCCGCCCGCGCACCCTGGAGGCCATCGCCGCCCTGGCCTCCGCTGGCCATATCGCGCCACTGGTGGTGGTCGAGCTGGCCGAATGCTACGCCTTCCTGCGGCGGCTGGAACATCGCTTGCAGATGACCGACGACAAGCAGACCCAGACCCTGCCCGAAGATCCAGAGCGGCTGCGGGCCTTGGCGGTGTTCATGGGTTTCGACGGCTGCGACGACTTCGCCGAGCGGCTGCGTCAGGTTCTGCTGACCGTCGAATCCCATTACGCCAAGCTGTTCGAGGACGCGCCCGCGTTGACCTCCATCGGCAATCTGGTGTTCACCGGCGGCGACAACGACCCCGACACGCTGAAGACCATCGCCGCCTTGGGCTTCGCTCAGGCCGACATGGTGTGCGGGCAGATTCGCGGCTGGCATCATGGCCGCGTGCGCGCCACCCGCAGCACCCGCGCCCGCGAATTGCTGACGGAATTGACGCCGACCCTGCTGGAGGCGCTGGGCCGCACCGCCGACCCCGACGCCGCCTTCCAGCGCTTCGGGGCGTTTTTGTCGGGCTTGCCGGCGGGGCTGCCGCTGTTTTCGCTGTTCCACGCCAATCCCAGCCTCCTCGATCTTGTCGCCGAAATCATGGGCGACGCCCCGCGTCTGGCCGAATGCTTAAGCAACAGCACCAATCTTCTCGACGCGGTGCTCAGCCAGGGCTTCTTCGACCCGCCGGACTCCGCCGCCGAACTGGCCGCCGAGTTGGAGCGCGCCTTCGCCGAGGCCGGCGACGATTATCAGGAAATGCTCGACATCGCGCGGCGCTGGGTCAACGAACAGAAGTTCCGCGTCGGCGTGCAAACCCTGCGCAGCCTGTTGGAGCCGCAACAGGCCGCCCACCATCTGACCGACATCGCCGAAGCCGCCTTGGCCGCCATGCAGCCGCGCGTCGAGGCCGAATTCGCCCGCCAGCATGGCCGCGTCCCCGGAGCGGGGGCGGCATTGATCGCCATGGGCAAGATGGGCAGCCGCGAGATGACCGCCAGTTCGGATCTGGATCTGATCCTGGTCTATGACGTGCCCGACGGAGTAGAAGCCTCGGACGGGGCCAAGCCGCTGGCTCCCAGCGCCTATTTCGCCCGCCTGACCCAGCGCATCATCAACGCCATTACCGCCAAGACCGCCGCCGGCACGCTGTACGAAGTCGATATGCGGCTGCGGCCATCCGGCAGTTCCGGCCCCATCGCCACCAGTCTGACCGCCTTCACCCTGTATCACGAGACCATGGCCTGGACCTGGGAGCATATGGCGCTGACCCGCGCCCGCGTCATCACCGGCCCCGAACGGCTGAGAGACGCCATCCGCTCCGTCATCGACGCCAGCTTGCGCCGCGTCCGCGATCCCAACACCCTGCTGGCCGAGGTCGCCGACATGCGCGAGCGCATGGCCCGCGAGCACAAATCCAGCAACCCGTGGGAGGTCAAGAACCTGCGCGGCGGACTGATCGACATCGAATTCATCGCCCAGTACCTGCAACTGCGCTGGGCCGCCGAGTATCCCTCGCTGCTGCGCAACGCCACCGGCCCGGTGCTGGAGGAAGCCTGCCGTCTGGGGCTATTGGCCGAGGCCGACACCGAATTGCTGCTTGACGCCTTGCGGCTGTGGTCGGCCATCCAGCAGGTGCTGCGCCAAACCATCCCCGGCAGCTTCGACGAGGACAGCGCCCCCGGACGCCTGAAGCAAGTGCTGGTCACCGCCACCGCCAGCACCCATTTCGACGGGCTGCGCGTCACCATGAGCGAACGCGCCGCCGCCGTCCTGGCCCTGTTCCACCGCCTGATCGACGACCCCGCCAAGCCGCTGCGCGCGGCTTTGGCCCACAAGGAGACCCCGTCATGAGCATCGACATCGGCAGCCACGCCCCCGACTTCACCCTACCCACCGATGGCGGCGGCTCGATCACCTTGTCGAGCCTGCGCGGCCGCAAGGTCATCCTGTATTTCTATCCCAAGGACAGCACCACCGGCTGCACCGCCGAAGCCTGCGCCTTCCAGGAAGCGCTGCCCGATTTCTCCGCCGCCGACGCGGCGATTATCGGTCTGTCCAAGGATAGCGTCGCCAGCCACGACAAGTTCAAGGCCAAATACGCGCTCGGCTTCACCCTGGCCGCCGACACCGAAGGCGCGGTCTGCGAGGCCTATGGCGTCTGGGTCGAAAAGAGCATGTATGGCCGCAAATATTTCGGCATAGAACGCGCCACCGTGCTGATCGACGCCGAGGGCGTGATCCGCAAAGTGTGGCACAAGGTCAAGGTTACCGGCCACGCCAAAGAGGTGTTGGCCGCCGCAGCCGCGCTGTGACCGCCTTATCTTTGGCCGAGGCGGCGGTTGCCGTCCTCGCCTGCGCCGACCCGGCGGGGAAAGTGCAAGCGACGCTGCGCACCGCCGCTTTGTGGCAATCGGGGGCCATTGACCGGGTGGGCAGCGCCGCCCCGCCCGACCACCCAGGCCGCCCAGCCCAGCCGGAGATCCTGCCGCCCAATAAGATGCGGCGGCGCGGCACCGGCGGCGTGGCCGGGCGCGTCGCCTTGCTGCACGCCCTGGCGCATATCGAGTTCAACGCCATCGATCTGGCCTGGGACATCGTCGCCCGCTTCACCGCGCACGACCTGCCCAAGGGCTTCTATGACGACTGGGTGCTGGTCGCCCAGCAGGAAGCCGAGCACTTCCAGGCGCTGGAGGCGTTATTACTGGTGTTGGGCAGCGGCTATGGCGCGTTGCCGGCGCATGGCGGGCTGTGGCAGGCGGCGGATAAGACCGCCACCGACCTGCGCGCCCGCCTCGCCATCGTGCCGATGACGCTGGAGGCGCGCGCCCTCGACACCGCGCCGGTCAGCATCGCCAAACTCGACGACGCCGCCACCATCGCCGTGCTGTCGAAGATCGTCGCCGAGGAAGTTGACCACGTCGCCGCCGGGGTGCGCTGGTTCGATTTCCTCTGCGCCCGCGACGGCTGCGACCCCGCGACAACCTTTCAGGCTTTGGTGCGCGCGCATTTCCCCAAGGGCCTCAAGCGCCCCTTCAATACCGAGGCGCGCGGACGGGCAGACATGCCGGCGGGTTATTATGAGCCGCTGGCGGCGGCCGAGCAATAACCCCACACTAAGTAAAGCCGTTTACATCTGCGGCCCTAAGAAGGTCCGTAGACCGCCCATGCCCCAATATCACCACATTTATGGTTTATGTACGAATGATGAAATAAGGTAACACTTACGGAAGTCGAGTTTACATGAAGTACGGCGGTCACTATGTTCTCCCCGCACTGACCGTCTCACGGGTTCTTAATGACACTGATCACCACCACCGCCGAATTGCACGCCCATCTGGCGAAATACAGCGACCTGTATTTCGCCAAGATCGAAGGTGTCGCCTTCCCCAAAGGCCCCTTGCCCAATCTGGCCGAGGCCACGTTCCAAGACTGCGACTTCAATGGAAGCTCCACTTTTGGTGGAGACATTACCAGCGCGCAGTTTGTCGATTGCCGGATGACCAACATGACTTTGTCGCGGGCGCATCTGTTTGGCGCTCAATTTATCCGCTGCGACCTTTCGGGGACTCGCTTCGAGGATTGCGACCTGTCGGCCGCCGAGTTCATCGACTGCACCATCGCCACCACCCGTTTCCACCATTGCGACTTCGAAGCCGCCCAAGCGCGTGGCTGCGATGTCGAAATCGCCGGGTTGATTCCCGGCGTGGCGGCACTTGCCGCCTGACCAAGCGCAGGTTCGAGTTCTTATTTTCGGAGGAAAAGTTGGACGAGATCGATTTCGCTGCCGAACATGTTGCCTCTTTCAACGCTGCCGCGTTGGCAACCGTACTGAACCGTCTGAACGGCCCCAAGTCGACAGGCGTGTGCAGAGCCTGCAACGACAAAATCGAGCCCGAGCGTCTGAGGGTCAACCCCAAGGCTCGCCACTGCTCCTGCTGCGCGGAAGAGGAAGAACACAACGCGCGTCGCGCCAAGCTTTGCGGTCCGCGCTGATTTAACAGCGCGCCCTTTACTGCCCCAAGATCGCCCGACAGGCCGCTGGTTTGTCGGGCGGTGGCGGCTTCGGCCCCGGCTTCGCCGCCGGATGCTTGGCCTCGTCGGTGAACCACCAATCCAACGCTTTCCCACAACCGTCGCCCTGCGGCAGGGCTGGGCCGGAAATGCATTCCGTATCGCCTGCCGGGCAGGTGATGCGGATGTGGAAATGTTCGTCATGCCCCCACCACGGCCGCAGCTTGCGCAGCCAGGCGCGGTCGCCGCCGACGCTGGCGCATAGACTCCGCTTGATCGCCGGATTGACGAAGATGCGCTCGACCCGCGCATCGCTGGCGAAGGCCTTGACCAGCGCCGTCTGGCGATCGCCCCAGCGCGCCGGATCCAGGCTGTCATCGGGCCGTACCGCGCTGTCCTGGGCCGGATTGGCGCGGTCCTCATCGCTCAGCGGGCCGTCGATCAGGTGATAAAGGATATCGACATCGACCCCGGTCTGGTGGCTGCCATGCCCCGATGTCATGTGCCCGCCGCGCGGCTGCGCCATGTCGCCAATTAGCAGGGTACCCAAGCCCAAGGCGCGGGTCTTGCCGGCCATGTCCTCGATGAAGGCGAGCAGCGCCGGATTGCCCCAGAAGCGATTCCGCGCCGGTCGCAGGGTTTCCCACCCCGGTCCCGATAACGGCAATGGCTGCGCGCCGGCCAAGCAGCCATTGGCGGCAGCGCCAATCGAACGCGGCGGCCCCGGATAGGGTGTCTCATCGACCGCCAGCGCCAACGGGGTGGACAGCATCAGAAACAACGCCGCCGTCGCCCCGCATTCCGTCCACGCCCGTTTTTTGCTCATCAGTTTTCCTCTGGTACGCCGCCTTGCAGACGCGACGCCAACGATGCCGCCATGAACGGGTCAAGATCGCCGTCCAGCACGCCCTGGCTGTCCGAGGTCTCGACCCCGGTGCGCAGATCCTTGACCATCTGGTAGGGCTGCAACACGTAAGACCGGATCTGGTGGCCCCAGCCGATGTCGGTCTTGGCGTCGGCTTCCGCCTGCGATACCGCCTCGCGCTTTTTCAGCTCGGCTTCGTACATGCGGGCGCGCAGCATTTCCCAGGCGGTCGCCCGGTTGCGGTGCTGCGAGCGGTCGGCCTGACAGCTGACCACGATCCCGGTGGGGATATGGGTGATGCGGATCGCCGAATCGGTCTTGTTGATGTGCTGACCACCAGCGCCCGAAGCGCGGAAGGTGTCGATGCGGCAGTCCGATTCATTGACCTGGATGTCGATGGTGTCATCGACCACCGGATAGACCCAGATCGAGCTGAAGCTGGTATGCCGCCGCGCCGCCGAATCGAAGGGCGAGATGCGCACCAGCCGATGCACGCCGCTTTCGGTCTTCAGCCAGCCATAGGCGTTGTGCCCGGAAATCTGCACGGTGGCGGATTTCAGACCGGCCTCTTCACCGCCCTGCTCTTCCAGCCACAGCACCTTGTAGCCATGCTGCTCGGCCCAGCGGGTGTACATGCGCAGAAGAATTTCCGCCCAATCCTGCGCCTCGGTGCCGCCGGCTCCGGCATGCACTTCGAGATAGCAGTCATTGGAATCCGCCTCGCCCGACAGCAGGCTCTCCATCTCCATCTTGCGGGTGCGCTCTTTCAGCCCGCGCAAGGTCACCTCGGCATCGGTGACGATGGAAGCGTCGCCCTCGGCCTCGCCCATCTCGATCAATTCGAGCGAATCGGCCAGTTCCCGTTCGATCATGCGCACGGTGCCGGTCGAGGTTTCCAGTTGGGTGCGCTCACGCATCACCTTCTGCGCCTCGGCGGCGTCGTTCCACAAACCGGGGTCTTCCGAGCGCGCGTTCAGCTCGTCGAGCCGCCTCAACGCGTTGTCCCAATCGATATGCCGCCGCAGCAGTTCGATCGATTGGTTGATTTCTGTGGCGATCGCCTCGATTTCGGCGCGCATGGTCTTTGGTATCCTATGGTCCCTCGGGAAATCCCGCGAGCGGCCGTTTTAGGGGAAACGGCCGCTCGGGGCAAGCGTTCGGACGAGGGCGCGGCCGGCAGCCGCTAGTAAATTCCCCCCGCCTGAGGCGCTGCGGTCGGTGCGGCGGGCGGCGGCGGCGTCAAGGCCGGTGCTCCCGTCGAAGCCGGCGACATCTCGACCGATACTCCCGGCCCGGCAGCGCCCGGTTCCACCGACACGCCCGGCGGCGGCGTGACCACCACGCCCGGCTGATCCTCGGCGGGGCCGACGCCACCCATGGCGCCATAATTCAGCCCCGACAAACCGGCGTCGTTCTGCAGAACCTGCTCTTCGCCGCCAGCCGGGCCGGTGCCGGGCTTGAAGGCTTCGTAGATGACATTGCCCTCGCCCTCTTGCGCCGGCCTGCCGGTGGCGGGATTGACGCGCACCAGGCGAATGCCCGGCGGCACCCGGAACGGGGTCGCCGGCTTGTCCTTCAACGCCTCCATCATGAAGTCGCGGAATACCGGCGCCGCCGCCGAGGCTCCGGTTTCGTGACCGCCCAGGGTCGTCGGTTCGTCGAAGCCGACGAATACCGACACTGCCAGATCGGGAGAGAAGCCGACGAACCACGTATCCTTGGAATCGTTGCTGGTGCCGGTTTTGCCGGCCAGAGGCTTGCCGACCACGGCGATGGAACGCCCGGTGCCGCGCTCGATGACGCCTTCCAGGATGTGCACCATCTGATAGGCGGTCATCGGATCGACCAGCTGTTCGCGGGCGTCGGGAACGTCGGGCATGTCCTGGTTGGTATAGAACGTCGATTCGCAGCCGTCGCAGGTGCGGGCGTCGTGACGATAAATGGTCTTGCCGTTGCGGTCCTGGATGCGGTCGATCAGCGTCGGCGTCACCTTCTTGCCGCCGTTGTCGATTTGGGCATAGGCGGCAGCCATGCGCAGCGGCGTGGTTTCGCCAGCGCCCAAAGCCATCGACAGCTCGCGCGGCAGCTTATCGACGACACCGAAGCGTTCGGCGAAGCTAGCCACCTTTTCCATGCCCAGAGCCGCGGCCAGGCGCACAGTCATGATGTTGCGCGACTTTTCAATACCGACACGCAAGGTTGTCGGCCCCAGATAGCCGCCGTGATAATTCGCCGGCCGCCATTTGGGCAACCCCGGCC
>DATGZW010000664.1:0-4645 GCA_035297005.1 Patescibacteria group bacterium | reverse complement strand
TCCGACCAGCACGATCTTGTCGGCCAGCCATGTCGTCGGCAGCAACGACAGCGTCTCGACCGGATAGACGGGAATAGCGGGCAGATCCGGCTTGCCGGTGCGGATCCAGGCGATGGTGAAGGGCTTGGCGGGCGGCGTGACCCCCACCGCCTGCGCCAAGGCGGCGGGCAGGCTGGGCTTGCCGTCGAGGAAGGGAAAATGCTGGCGCACCACCCCGTCCAGCCGGTCGCGGGCCAGATTGCCGTTGCCGCTGCGCAGTCCCGACAGGAAGCCGTCGAGGAACTGGCGCTGCCTCTGCGTCAACGGCGTCGCGCTGGCGGCATCGACCAGCACCACCGGCGGTCCAGGGGCGGTCAGGGCGTCCAGCAGCGCCGCGTCCTTGGCGGCTTCGGTCGGCTGGTCGATCAACACGTCCAGGCCGATGGCGCGGACTTGGCGGGCGCGCAGGCGCACGATCAGCCCGGCCAGCACGCTGCGGTCCAGCGGCGCGCGATAGGGCAGGGTGGACAGCGTTGCCTCGGTGATGGCGACCACGGCGATACCGCTGGCCTGCGGCTGCGGCGGAGCCAGGCGGACGATGGCGATATCCTCGATTAGCCGGTCGGCGATGGCCAGCGGCGGCAGAGCCTCGACGGCCACCAGCAGCGCTGCCGCCACGACGGCGGCCAGTCCTCCTGCCTCTCGGAGTGAAAGCGGGCGATCCACGGCGGCCTCCTGTCGCGGGCCTTAGACATGCGCAGAGGGGCGGGCATTGGCAATCGCCCCGCCCGAAATGTCGCCGCAGTGGGCTGGTTCACAGCGACCGGCGGGGCGGGGCGCTACAGTCTCCGCCACATCAACTCCAGGAGGTTCCCATGAAGTGTTCGTCGATCACCGCTGCCGTGTTGTTGGCTGTCCCGCTGTGGGAGGGCTCCACCGGTTTGGCGCTGGCCTCGGCGCGCGAGGTGCGGATGTTCGACACCCCGCCCTCGGTCGAGGAATTGCAGCAGGATCTGGCACCGCACCGCAGCCGCAGCATCGAAATTCCCGGTGTGGCGTCGCCGGCCCCCGCCGCCGTCAACGACAGCCGCCAGCCTGCCGCCCAGGTTACTGACGCCCCGGCCAAGCCCGTGGCGCAGGAGAAGCCGGTGACTGTCGGCTTTCACATTCAGTTCGCCTTTAATTCGGTGCAGATCCTGGCCGAATCGCGTCCCTTCCTCGACCAGTTGGGCAAGGTGATGCAGGCCGAGCCGAAATTGTCGGTGGCGATTGAAGGCCATACCGACGCCAAGGGCGGCGATGCCTACAACATGACGCTGTCGAAGCGCCGCGCCGAATCGGTGAAAGCCTATCTGGTGCGGACGTGGTCGCTGGATCCCAACCGCATGACCGTCGAAGGCAAAGGAAAAAGCGAACCCCTGGTCGCCGACCCCTTTGCCGCAGAAAACCGCCGCGTGCAGTTCCGCCCCTTGAGCGCCGGGGAGTCGTCCTAGGAGTGTCAGTTAGACCAGCCAACCGAACAGAACACTTATAAACTATTGTAGAAATGTCTCCCTCTCCCGATTTCGGGCGAGGGGGACTTGAACCGCAGTTCTCTCAGTGACGATAGGCAATAGGCGTCACCCCCCAAATTCTCCTAATGATACATAATACCCCCGAGAGGATCCACCCGGCCCTTCGGTGGAGCGGCCTGCTCTGCCGTCACGTCACGGGCATGATCAACCTCGCTTTTCGCCTTGGCCTCTTCAGCCGCCCGGACGGCTGCCTCCCGCTTATTGGCTTCGCTGAGCCGTTGGGGCAGATCGGGCGGAACGGGGATCAGGTAATTACCGGCGCCATTGGCCGGGGGTGGGGAAACGTCACCCGCAGAAGCCGCCATGGGATACGATATCGCCGTCAGCGCCAAGATGCAGGCGACAGCGTGGATAGACATTGATCGAAGCATTGCCGCCTCCTAGCCAGTTCAATTTCTAGGATAATCCGGGATGCCTGGCCCATCAAACGGGCATCGGGCTATACGATTATTTGCCGTAGGTCCATAAGGACACTCCCCATTTATCGGCGGCGATTCCAGCCTATCCGCAAACCGTCATTCCGTGTGAACCAGCTAACAGAGGAGACGGGCGGCGGCGGGTAATTTGGTCCCCATGAAAACGGTCGCGGCGCAGTGCCCCGGCCTTCAACAGCAAAATGGAGACTACACATGACCTTCCGCCGTTTCCCCCTGGTTGCCTTCGCCGCCCTGGTTACCGCGTCCGCCGCTCTGCCGGCTTTGGCCGACGACATGAGCGGTGGCATTCCCCTGGGCGGGACCACCAACAACTCGCTGAGCGCCTCCAACGTCGCGGCGGGCGAGTTCAACAGCGCCAATCAGAAGATCCATTCGTCGCAGACGGGGCAGTCCAGCCATCCCAGCCTTGGCTATGGCATGAACTACAGCAGCTACAACACCCCGTCCTACAGCCCGTCTTACGTTCCTTCGACGACCAGCAACAGCACGACCGCGTCGAACGTCGCCGCCGGCATCGACAACTCCGCCTTCCAGAAGTTGAATGTGCATCAGGGGGGCTTCACGCCCGGCATCGTCACCAACAGCGTCGATGCGCAGAATCTGGCGGCCGGATTGGGCAATCTCGCCAAGCAGCGGATCAATACCACGCAGAAGTAAGGGATCGTTGCTCCTGGCGCCGGCTGGAAGACCTCTTCCGGCCGGATGCCAAGGCAGCGGGCTCACCCCAGATATATCCTCATCACGGATGGGAGGACGGGCCATGGTCTGGGTATCCAAGGTGGGCCGGCTGTCGGTCGGTTTGGCGCTGCTGGCCAGCGGATGTTCGACGCCTCCGGAAAAGGCCGAGGTGATCCGCCAGCCGCAGACCGCCCCGACACGCACCCTGAGCAGCTTTACCGAAGCGTTGCGCTGCATGGACACCATGCTGTGGCAGCACGGCAAGCACGACATCTATGTGACCAGCAACGGCTTCCCCGATGCCACCGGGCGCTTGCTTGGCGGCACCAAGGAGATGCTGATCACCGCCATCTCGCGGATGTCCGAACAAAGCAATGCCTTCAGCTTCGTCGATTTCGAGCCGGCCTTGGACAGTGTCAACGCACTGTATTGGATGGTTGGCGTCCGTCCCGAATTCCGCGCACCCAGCTATTATGTGCGCGGCGCGGTGACTCAGTTGGACGAAAACGTGGTCGCCGACTCCCAGAACGCCGGGGTGTCGGCGCCGTTCTTCGACGTTGCCGTATCGAAAGATCAAACGGTGTCGGTGATTTCGGTCGATCTCAGCGTCGGCGAATTGGTGACGCGGCGCATTCTGCCGGGCGTGACCACCAGCAACTCCATCGCCGTGGTGTCGTCGGGCAAGGGAGCCGATGCCGGCGGGATCATCCACAAGGCGGGGCTGTCCTATTCGATCTCGCTTAACCGCTCCGAGGGGCTGCATCAGGCCTTGCGCACGCTGATCGAGCTGAGCGCCATCGAGGTCATGGGCAAGCTGGCCCATGTCCCCTATTGGCAATGCCTGGGGGCCGAGCAAACCTCATCGACCTATATGAGCGAGGCGCATGACTGGTACGACTCGATGTCGGCCACCGAACGCCTGACCTTCGCCCAAGGGGTGATGAAGGCCAGCAATTATTACGACGGCCCGTTGGATGGCGCCGACAATCCGGCGACTTCGGCGGCGATTGGCCGCTATCAGGCCGATCATGACCTGATCGCCAGCGGGCGCATGGATTTCGACCTGTATTACCGCATGCTCGCCGCGCCACTGGTGCGGGCCATGGCTCCCGCTGCGCCGCCATCGCCGACGACGCCTGCCGCCCCTGCCGCGCCGCCGGATCTGGTGCTGACCAGCGACCGCGGCCCGGCTCCGGTCTATCGCGTCGGCGAGGCGGTGGTGGTGCGGGCGCAAAGCAGTATCGACGGCTTTCTCTATTGCTACTACGCCGACGCCCAAGGGGCCGTGGCGCGCATCTTCCCCAACCGCTTTCAGCCCGACGCCTTTGTTGCCGCCAACCGCCAGATCGAGATCCCGCCGGGACCGCCGCATCCCTTCAACATCCGCATGGACAAGGGCGGAACCCAGGAGAGCATTGCCTGCGTGGTGTCGCCGCAGGAACTGGGCATCGGCCTGCCCGACCGCTACAAGGCGGGCGATTTGCAGCCTATCCCGCAGGTGGCGCTACCCGACATGCTCAAAGCCTATGCGGCGCTGCCCAATAGCGTGGTGAAGGCGCGGATTATGCCGATTTCCATCCAGCCCGGCAGTTGAGGAGGCGACGATGAAGGCGATACTCCTGCTGGCCGTGATGATGACGCTGGCTGTCTCTGCCGCCGAGGCCAAGATCGTGCATGACGGCAAGGGCGAAGCTCCGGTGGCGGCGTCCGGCGGAGTCGCTGTCTCTGCCGCTCATGCCCGCTCGTCTTTGCGCTGTTGGCTGCAAGGGCGGCGGATCATCGATGCATATGATCCCTTCCTGCGCTCGTTCATGGCATCGGGGGAACCCGGTACGTTGGTGGTGCGCTATCCCAATGGCCGCGAAGCCGTGCTGTCCTCGGTCGGCGTGCTGCCGTCGGCTTGCTTCATGCGGGATAGGGATTAAGGACGTTTTCCAACTGTAAATCGTCGTGGCCGGACTTGTTCCGGCCATCCAC
>DATGZW010000663.1:0-3728 GCA_035297005.1 Patescibacteria group bacterium | reverse complement strand
GCAACTGACGAAGCCGGCGGCATGTCCATAAAGAAATCGCAGGACGGCATCGCTGACCGAGCCGAGACGCAAGATCCGGCTCTGCGCGGCGGACGGCAGCAGCGCCAAGGCCGCCTCGATCTCGCGGGTATAGCCGGGCGCGATCTCGCCGCCGGCCAGCACCAGAAGCAAGTCTGGGTCGAGAGCGGCGCAGGCGCCAAACAGCCGCACCAGTTCGATAAGGCCCTTGTGCGGCGCCATGCGTCCGACGAACAGCAGGAATGGTGCCGTTTCAGGCAGGGTGACCGGACGTAATTCCGGGGCCGGGGAACGGTCTTCCGCCACGCCGATGAAGGGAGGGCAGGGGGTTGCCATCGCGAACGGGGCGACCAGTCGCGCCGTCGCCTGCGAATTGGTGAGAACCTCATCAAACCGGCTAAGCAGCGGGATTTGCGTCAGCCCCTGGCGGACCACCGATTCGCCGCGCGGATCATAGGGGGCGAAGAACTCTGGCGGGGTGATGTTGTGGAAATAGGCGACGCGTCGCCTTGCCACCAATCCCGCGACATCGCTCATCGCCTCATCGAAGGTCGAGAAATTGAACAAGATGGCGTCGTCCGGCCGCACTGCCTCGGCCAACTCGGCCATCGGCAGAACCAGTTCGCCGACTCCCGGACCGGCATAGGCAGCGTAGAGAATGCCGTCATGGCCGTGCCGTTGCATCAACCGCGCGGTGGCGACACAGAAATTGCCGACGGCATCCCGCGCCACGATGTCATGCGCAATGATATGGATGCGGCGCGGCGTCATGGCGTCTCTCCCAGCAGCCGTTCCATTTCATCAAGGCGCCAGTTCCAACTGTGACGGCGGGCGGCGGCAGCGCAACTGGTCGGGTCGGGACGGTCACCCTCCAATATCCGGGTGATGGCGTCGGTGAAAGCGGCGGCCTCCTCGGCAGTTCGGCACAGATCGCCGAAGGCCGCCAGCGCGGGCAGCGGCGTGCTGACCACCGGCCGTCCAGCCGCCAGATATTCGAAGAATTTCATCGGGAACATCGCTTCGGTATAGCTGTTACGCCGCATCGGCAACACCGCCACATCGATGTTGGCCAGATAGGCCGGCAGCGTCGCGTAGGGGCGTGGTCCGAGCAGGTGCAGGTTGCGCAAGGCGCCCCAAGCCGGGATCAGGCTATCGGGTTGCCCTTCTCCGACGGCGCCGATCAGAATCCAATGCCACTCCGGCCGGGCGCGCGCCACCGCCTCGATCAATGCGAAATCGACTTTGTAGTCGACCAAGGCGCCGACGAACCCGATGCGCGGATGCGGAATGGCGGTAAGGTCGGCAGGCTCGGCCCCGCCGGATGCGAAATGCGGATAATCGACGACATTGGGCAGCATGTGGCTGCGATCGGGCGCCCAAGCCGCCAGACGCGCCTGCAAGGCTGGGCTGGTCGTGAACGCGCGATCGGCCCGCTGGCACAGCCGTTCCTCGCTGAGGTGGATGGCCTGACCGGGGACTCCGGGAATGGCGGCGAGATCGTCGACGGCATGATAGACGACTTGGGACGGCAGCAACGCATCGAGCCAGTCCACCGTCATCGGATTATAGACCAGCACGGTGGGCTTGCAGAACCCGAGCCGCTTTGTCGCCGCCCGCATCTGCAGCGCCACCAGCCGGCGATTGACAGCATCGGCGGCGGCGCTGCCATGCAGTGGCAGGGCGACCGGCGAGATGACCCACAGGTCAGGCCGCACCCAGCGCGCTCCGGCCAGTCCTCGGCCCAGGCGGCGCTTCAGGCGGGCGATATCGCGCCCTGTGGCCTGCGGACGCCGTAGCCCCAGCGAGTCCATGTACAGCACTCGATGGCCCCGCTCGGCTAGCTTCAGCGCCATATGCTGCTTGTTGGTCCAGAACGGGTTGTCCCAGTCGGCGGTCGAAAGGATCACCACATCGCGGGCAAACCCGGTCACCCCGACACCGCTTGGGTCAAGAGATCGGCGATGCGTTGGGCTGCGTGGCCATCGCCGTAAGGAGTGGTCACCGTCGGCGGACGCCGCCCTTGGGCGAGCAGTTCCAAGGCGTGTCGGGAGATATCCTCGGCTTCCAGCCTAGCGATGGTGGCGAAGCCGCCTTCGACACCCTCCATCCGCTCGGTCTGACGGCGCACCACCATCAGCGGCGTGCCGAAGGATGGAGCCTCTTCCTGTACTCCTCCCGAATCGGAAATCACCAGATCGGCGTGGCTGAGGAGATAGAGGAAATCCGGATAGGGAAGTTGTCCGAGCAAGCGCACATTGGCCACCCCGCCCAGGTGCGCCTGCGCCGCATCGCGCACCGTGGGATTGGGATGGACAGGAAACAGCACGGTCAGATCGGGGTAGCGGCGGGCGATGTCGGCGACGCCATCGAAGATCGCGGCTAGTCCGTCGCCGAAATTCTCGCGGCGATGACAGGTCAGCAGCAGCTTCTTGCCGGGGCATGACGCCAGCAGTCCGGCGGCCGTCGCTGGAGCGCCGCGTTGTTCCCAGCCCTGGCGGGCCATCATCAGGGCATCGACGACGGTGTTGCCGGTCAGATGCACCCGCTCGGCCGCCACGCCCTCGCGCAATAGCACGTCGCGCGCCCTTGGCGTCGGGGCGAACAGCAGGCTGGAGACCTCATCAAGCAGGCGACGGTTGGCCTCCTCGGGAAAGGGGTTGAACATGTCGTTGGTGCGCAGGCCCGCCTCGACATGTCCGAGCGGGATGCGCGAGTAATAGGCGGCCAGTCCCGCGCCGACCGCCGAACCGGTATCGCCCTGTACCAGCACGAAGCTTGGCCGTACCTGGGCGATGATGTCGCGCGTACCGCACAGCGCGCCGGCTACGATGTCATGCAGATCCTGGCGTTCCCGCATCAATTGCAGGTCGAAATCCGCCGTGAGATCGAAGACGGCCAGCGTCTGCGCGGCCAGTTCGCGCTGTTGCCCGGTGCTGCAGACCACCGTCTCGATCCCCGGCTTTTGACGGAGCGCCGCCACCACCGGGGCCAGTTTGATGATTTCCGGGCGGGTGCCGAACACGACCAGAATGCGCGGCGTTTCACAGGGCATGCAGACCTCCGCGCCATGATGCGGCCAGTGGCGGCATGTCCGGTCCTTCACCAAGTTGCGCCGACAGGCGGCCGCTGTCATCCAGACGGATCATCGAGCCGGCCTTGCGGACACTGAAACCCAGCGCCTGCGTCAGGTTGGGACGCCATAGGGAATAGCCGGCCAGGAAGCTCAGCCACTCGGCATGGACGGCCAGTTGTTCTTCGATACCGGTCCAGCCATAGCCGTAGCTGGCCGATTGCGGATGGTCGAGATAGCCGAACAGGCCGCGCGCAGCATGATGTGCGGTGAAGGCCTGACGATAAACTTCCAGACTGTGGCCGGCGCGGTGATAGCAGTCGCCATGCAGCATGCATTGCTGACTCTGCGACACCAGTCCGGAGCCAAACGGCACCACCCCCGAGCGTCCAAACAGGAATTCCGGGTCGTTATGGATGATGCCGCCGACGAAGGCGGCCAACCCGGCCTCGGCCAGTCCCTGCACCGCTTCGCGCGAGTTCTGGTGAAACGGCGAGACGGCATAGGGCTTGTCGCGGCCCAGTCGTTGCGCCAACCAGTCGCGTGATTGCCCGGCCTCGGCGCGGGCGGCGGCGCGGCTGCCGCCCCAATCGACCGGGTGCGAGACCGAATGACTGACGATGCCGCCGCCCGAGCGTGC
>DATGZW010000662.1:0-7536 GCA_035297005.1 Patescibacteria group bacterium | reverse complement strand
CGGCGGTCAGGATGCCTGTGCGAACCAGCATGGCGCAATGCGCCTTGGAGCCGCGGATGTCCTGGGCATAGAGCCGCTTGTCGAAATCGATCGAGGCGTTGATCCGCTGCATGACGGCGGAGGGGCCACCGGCGAAGCGGCCGCCCCAAATGGAACTGGCGCCGGCCTGGTCTGGTGCTTTGGTCATGGTTGGCTCTTGCAGGTACGGGAAGACAAAATGGCTCGATTCGACGCAACAATTGCCGCTCTGGGATTGGTCCTGGCGTGGGCAAGCTTCATCCCGGCGGCGCAAGGCGCCGAACGCGGCCTAAACTACATTGTTCCCGTGGCGGCGGGAAGCTCCGACGTCCCCGCTAACCGCCAGCAAATGCCGGATGTGCTGTACGCCGACGGCAGCAGCCTGCCGGTTCACCTGAATCGCTTCCACGGAATCGTGATCCTGCTCAATTTCTGGTCGCCTCTGGTGCCCTCCAGCGTCAAAGAGATGCTGTATCTCGATCGCTTGCAGGGCGACATGGCGGCGCAGAAAGAGCCGCTCTTTGTGTTGCCGATCAATGAAGACAAAAGCGCCGTCGCTGGCGCCAAGGACTTCTTCACCCGTCAGAAGATCACCTTCCTGAAGCCCGCCGCCGACCCCGGCGGGACCATGGCTCAGGCCTTGGCGGTGCGCGGATTGCCCAGCAGCATCTTGATCGATAAGCATGGGCGGGTGGTGATCAGCGTCGAAGGCCCCTATGAATGGGACAATCCCACCATCGTCGCCCGCATCCGCCAAGTGATGATGGAACCCTAATCAGCCAGCCGCTTGTCGCGGGCGAAGCGCAGGCGCACATCGATGCCGCGCGCCACGTACAGGCGGTGCAGCAATACGGTTCCGGCGATGCCGAGATACGAGCCCATGGCGACGTCGCTCAGGTAATGCACCGAGGTGGCGACCCGGCTGGCGGCGACCAGCACGGCGACCAGCAGCCACAACAGGTCGTAGCGCGGCAGGATGACCACCAGGGCGGTCATTGCGGCGAAAGCGGCTTGGCTATGCCCTGACGGGAACGAGTTGCTGGTCCATTCGGTGTTGAATGGAGAAAAGCCGTACAGCCCCTGATCGAATAGCGCGCGCGGGCGATAGCGGCCGACGCAGAATTTGACCAAAGTGCCGGCGATGCCCGACGCAGCGCCCGACAGGAAGAAAAAGCCGGCGGCATGGGCGAAGCGGCGGAAGTGGCTTTGGCTGTCGAAATAGACCGCTTGATGCTGCCGCCACCGGCAATAAGCCCAAATCAGCGCGCCCGGCACCAGCCATACGCCGCCCAGGCCAAGGGTGGTGACGATTTTGAAGAAGCCTTCGGCCTGCGACCCCAGATGCGCCTTGAAGGCCAGAGCCAGTGGGCGGTCGAACAGGGCGTAGGACAGCAGGCAAAACAGCGTCACATGCACCAGCCCGCCGGTCAGCGGCCAGCGGCGGGTGGTGCGGACGACCCAGCCGGTGAAGTCTCCCAAGGCGTCGGCGGCCATGCGCAGGCGATCGATGGGGGTCACGGCTTGGGCTCCAGTTCCCAGACGTTCAGATGGGCGGGACGACCGCGCGAATAGTTGAAGCCTTCGGTGCTGGTAACCAGATGGACGCTTCGCTTGGCCTCGGCGATGGTGGCCAGGAAGGGCGGTTCGTCGCCGAGTTCGACCACCGCCACGGCACCGGGGGTGTTCAGCAGATAAAGCGCGGCGCTGTGGCCGTCGGCCAGCCGGGTGTCGGTGCCCAGCAGAAACACCAGACTGGGTTCGGTGAAGCCGGACAGCACCGCCGGGGTATGCGGCGGCAGGGCGGCGGCGATGGTGCGGCTCAGCCAGATGCGGTCGAGATGCGGCAGCACGCCGGTGAAGATGCTGGCATAGGTCAGCATGGCGCCGACCACGGCGGTGGCGACGGCGGCTTGCAAGCGCCCACGCAAGGCCAAGATGGTCGGCAGCAGGCCGGTGGTCAAAGCAGCGGCGGCGGCGGGCAGCGACAGGGCCGTCAGGCCGTTGCCCAGGCGCATCGGTGCGATGACCACGGCGGCGGCGATGGCCACGCCGACCAGCGCCCACAGCATGGCGAAGGCCTTGAACCAGCGCGAACGCAGATCGATGTCGTCGGCGGCAATGGCGATGCCGGCCAGCAAGGCCAAGGCCGGATAGGTCGGCATGACGTAATGCGGCAGCTTGGTCGGCACGATCTCGAAGACGATCCAGGCCGGCACGATCCACGCCAGACAGAAGCGCAGGCCGGCGGCATGGCGGCTTTTGACGGCGCGGACCAATCCGGGCACGGCGAACAGCGACGCCGGCCACAGCGTGGCGAGCGAGAGCAGCAGGTAATAGCCGGGTAGCGCGCCATGGCTTTCCTGCGAGCCGAGCAGCTTGGGCAGCAGGTCGCTCTTGACCGCTTGGCCGATGAACTGACCGCCGGTGGCCGAACTGACGGCGGTGGCCCAAGGGGCGACGATGGCGGCGGCGATGATCATGCCGACAATCGGGCGGATGCCGTGCAGCCAGCCGATCTTGCGGTCGGCGATCCACAGGGCGGCGATGGTCAGCAGGGGGATCATCGGCATGATCGGCCCCTTGATCAGGATGCCGACCCCCATGGCCAGCCAGAACAGCAGGATCTCGCCGTTATGGGGGCGCTTGCCGATACCTTTGCCGGCCATGTAAAAGCGACCCAGCACGCCTTGCGCGGCGACGATGCAAGCCAACAGCATGGCATCGGTCTTGGCTTGATGTGCCTCGCTGACCAGAATGAACGACGCGGCCAGCAGGGCGGCGCCCATCAGCGCGGCGGGGCGGCCGAACAGGGCTTGGCCGAAGTGGAAGGTCAGCAGCACGGCGAGCAAGCCGCCGAGCACGGAGGGGAGGCGATAAGCCCAGATCGACTGCTCGGCACCCAGCAGATGGGCTGAGGCGGCTTGCATCCAGTAAATGCCGACCGGCTTCTTGGCCCGCGATTCATGTTGGAATTGGATGCGGACATAGTCGCCGCTTTCCAGCATCTGGTGCGACGCCTGAGCGAAACGCGATTCGTCGCGGTCGATCGGCGGCACGGCGGCCAGACCGGGCAGGAACATCGCCAAGCACAACAAGGTGAGCAGCAGATAGGGCTTCAGCCCGCCGATGACCCTTTGCATCCATCCTCCAAAAAGCTACACCCCAGGCCCTGCATGGGGCCTGGGGTGCTCTTAGGTCTAGACTTTCACGGACAAAGCCGCAAGAGGCAGCTCAGCGGGTCGGAACCGGCTTCTCGCCCGAATAGTCGTAGAAGCCACGGCCGGTCTTGCGGCCGAGCCAACCGGCTTCGACATACTTCACCAGCAGCGGGCAGGGGCGATACTTGCTGTCGGCCAAACCGTCATGCAGAACCTGCATGATTGCCAGACAGGTATCCAAGCCGATGAAGTCGGCCAATTCCAGCGGACCCATCGGATGGTTGGCGCCCAGCTTCAGCGCGACATCGATGGATTCGACCGAGCCGACGCCCTCGTACAGGGTGTAGACGGCTTCGTTGATCATCGGCAGCAGGATGCGGTTGACGATGAAGGCCGGGAAATCTTCGGCGCTGACGGGGGTCTTGCCCATGCGGATGACCAGATCGCGCACGATGGCGAAGGTGTCCTCACCGGTGGCGATGCCACGGATCAGCTCGACCAGCGACATCACCGGAACGGGGTTCATGAAGTGGATGCCCATGAACTTGGCCGGACGGTCGGTGGAGGCACCCATGCGGGTGATCGACAGCGACGAGGTGTTCGAGGCGATATAGGCTTCGGGCTTCAGCACCGGGCAGAGCTGGGCGAAGATCGCCTTTTTGACGTTCTCGTTTTCCGAAGCGGCTTCGACCACCAGATCGGCGTCGCCGAACGAGGCGTATTCGGTGCTGGTCGAGATGCGGGCAACGATGGCGGCCTTGTCTTCGGCCGAGATCTTGCCCTTGGAAACCTGGCGGTCCAGGTTCTTGTTGATGGTCGCCAAGCCCTTGGCCAGCGCGGCTTCGCTGACGTCGAGCAGCTTCACCTGGAAGCCCGAGGCGGCGGCGACATGGGCGATGCCGTTGCCCATCTGACCAGCGCCGATGACGCCGATGATGCGGATGTGGCTGGAGTCCCCACGGGTAGGCGCAGATACTTGATGGGTCACTTGCTCAACTCCACTGCGAGTTCAGGCAAAGCCTGGAAAAGATCGGCGACGAGTCCATAATCGGCCACCTGGAAGATGGCCGCTTCCTCGTCCTTGTTGATCGCGACGATAACCTTGCTGTCCTTCATGCCGGCCAGATGCTGGATGGCGCCAGAGATGCCGACCGCGATGTACAAATCGGGGGCGACGATCTTGCCGGTCTGGCCGACTTGCAGGTCGTTGGCGACGAAGCCGGCGTCGACGGCGGCGCGCGAGGCGCCGACGGCGGCCGACAGCTTGTCGGCGACGGCTTCGATCAGGGTGAAGTTGGCGCCCGAGCCCATGCCGCGCCCGCCCGAGACGATGATCCGCGCGGCGGTCAGTTCGGGGCGCTCGGACTTGCTCAGTTGCTGGCCGACGAAGGTGGAAATCGCCGGGTCGGCGACGGCGGCGACGCTGTCGATGGCGGCCGAACCGCCCTCGGATGCAGCCGCGTCGAAGCCGGTGCCGCGCACGGTGATCACCTTGATGGCGTCCTGGCTCCGCACGGTGGCCAGGGCGTTGCCGGCATAGATCGGGCGGACGAAGGTGTCGGGCGAGACCACCGCGCAGATGTCGGAGATCTGCTGGACGTCGAGCAAGGCGGCGACGCGCGGCAGCAGGTTCTTGCCGGCCGAGGTGGCGGGCGCCAGGATCGCCGTGTAGTCCTTGCCCAGAGCGGCGACCAGCAGCGACAGCGGCTCGGCCAGCCCGTGGGCGTAGGCGGCGTCCTCGACCAGCAGCACGCGGGCGACGCCGGCCACGCGGGCGGCGGCCTCGGCGACCGGGCGGGCATTGGCGCCGGCGACCAGGACATGGATGTCGCCGCCCAGCTTGGACGCGGCGGTGACGGTGTGCAACGTCGCCGGCTTCAGCGCGGCGTTGTCGTGTTCGGCAATGACCAGAACGCTCATCGTCAGATCACCTTCGCTTCGGTCTTGAGCTTTTCGACCAGTTCGGCCACCGATCCCACCTTGACGCCGGCCTGACGCTTGGCCGGCTCGGCGACCGACAGCGTGACCAGACGCGGGCTCACGTCCACGCCGAGATCGGCGGGGCTGACGGTCTCGATCGGCTTCTTCTTGGCCTTCATGATGTTGGGCAGGCTGGCATAGCGCGGCTCGTTGAGGCGCAGATCGGTGGTCACCACCGCTGGCAGGCTCAGCGACACCGTCTCGGAGCCGGCGTCGACCTCGCGGGTGACCTCGATCTTGCCGTCGGCCACCGTCACCTTCGAGGCGAAGGTGCCCTGCGGCCAGCCCAGCAGCGCCGCCAGCATCTGGCCGGTCTGGTTGGAATCATCGTCGATGGCCTGCTTGCCGAGGATCACCAGCCGCGGGTTTTCCTTGGCCACCAGCGCTTTGAGCGCCTTGGCCACGGCCAGCGGCTGCACCTCGCCGTCGCTCAGCACCAGGATGCCGCGATCGGCCCCCATCGCCAGCGCCGTGCGCAGGGTGTCCTGCGCCTGTGTCGGACCCAGCGAGACCACGACGATCTCGGAGACCACGCCGGCTTCCTTTAGCCGCACCGCTTCCTCGACGGCGATCTCGTCGAAGGGGTTCATCGAGAATTTGACGTTGGCGGTATCCACTCCGCTGCCATCCGCGGCGACGCGGATTTTCACGTTGTAATCGACCACCCGTTTAACGGCGACCAAGGCTTTCATTTTTGGGGCTTCCCCTCCTCATGGGCCGTGCGACACGGCATGCTGAAGACGTTTCAGCCCACAGCTTCCCCTGCCGCGCCCGTCGCGTCGAGAGGGAATCGACGCGACGGGTCCATCCCTATACGAACGGACGGGGCATAGCCCGCCCGACGGTCAGGCCTGAGGATAACCGTGCGAATGGATATGCTCAGGCTGCCCATGCAGATGCACAGCCCCCTTGGGCGGCAGTCCGCGCACCTGCTCCAACGTCTCGGACAGGCTGGCCAGGGTCAGGCTGTCGCGGCGATTCGGCGTCATGTGACGATTGATCTCCAGCGCATGCAGCAGATTAGCGCGCGCCAAACCGAAGCGATGTTTCTTCATCGCGTCGAGGGCGGACTGCAGGCAACAGGCCTCCCAATCATCGACATCGCGGCCTTCGGCGGCGACACCTTGCAAAAACCGTTCGAATATCGCTTCAAGCTCGGCATTGTGATGACCGGCCACCACCTGCGCCTTGTCGAGCGACTTCAAATGCATCTTCAAGTTTTGTCTGTCCAACATCGTCAATTCCCTGATCGCAGCTCCATCCGAGTTGCTCAGGGTATGGTCCGCCGGCCCGCGCTACCAGGGGGGAATTTGCAAAGGCCCATGCGGAAGACCGGCCCCATCGGGGGCGGCAGCCATACCCGCAGCATAAGAATGGTTGAAGGACGATTATGAAATGGGATAGGATTTGTTTCGTACTAATAGTACTCGGTATCGCGATGATTAGCGTGGAAACGTTCAACGACACGTCATGCCACAGCAAAGGCTGCGACGACATCAAGATCGCCGCCTGCAAATCTATATCAGGAGCTATTAAAGAGATCGTCTATTGCCAGATAGACCGCTGTTTCTATGTGACCATCGATGGACGCGAAAAGCTGCGCAGTGACATCGTCGATACTGCCTATAAGTTTTTCAGCAGCCCGACTCCCGGCTAAAGCCGGTCATTCCCATCCAAGCTCCCGCCCCATCGGCACGGCGGAGGAAGCGGCGCTGACCTTTCGGCTTTGACGCCCGCATGGTAGATTCGCTGCCAAAGGTAGCAATCGGAACCGACGATCGATGATCACCCCATTGGAACATGACGACGTCAACATCCTGCTGGTCGATGACGACAGCATCACGCGCGACCTGCTGACCCGGATTTTGCAAAAGATGGGCATCGCCACCATCCTCACCGCCGCCGACGGCAGCGAAGGGTTGCGATTGGCCCATGAGAACGTCTTATCCCTGGTTGTTTGCGACGTGCAGATGCGCCCCGTGGACGGACTGGCCTTCCTCGGCGGCTTGCGCAACTCGCTGGACAAGGTAGTCGCCACCACCCCGGTGCTGATGTTCACCTCGGACGCCACCAGCACCGCCATGGACCGCGCCCGCAAGCTGGGCATCGAGGGCTATGTGATCAAACCGTTCTCGCCGTCGGGCTTCTCCGTCCGCGTTGCCGAGCTGATCGCCATGCATCACGAAAACCGGGTGAGCATGCGGCAATACGGGGTCGCCAAGACGGCGGGGGCATAACCGGGGCGGAGCCTTTCGGCCAAGAAAAAAGGGTTGGCGCCAATGGCAGCCAACCCTTTTCTGATCTTTGGTGGAGCCGAACGGGATCGAACCGTTGACCTCGTCATTGCGAACGACGCGCTCTCCCAACTGAGCTACGGCCC
>DATGZW010000661.1:0-5342 GCA_035297005.1 Patescibacteria group bacterium | reverse complement strand
CGTCTGCGCGAGCTGCATATCAAGCTTGATCTGCCCAAGCCGAAGAAAGTGGTGACCGATGGCGGGGCTTCCGAAAAGGAGCCGGCGGGCAACTAAAGCCGTCCCACACGGTCGCCTATGCTTTTGCGTACGCCCCGGCTGAAAAGCCGGGGCGTAGCTTTTTGTGCTGAGGGATCGGCAGAGACAGGCGGCGACACATGGCGGCGACACCTTCGCCTTCGGAAATGGGCTATCGCATCGTCCCCGATGCGCGGGCGGCGGGGCGTTATTGGCTGGCGTGGCCGCGTCCCGGCGAGGTCGAGGCGCAGCAGGCGGTGTTGATCCTGGCCGAGCTGCTATGCGAATGGGCGCCGGTCACCTTGCTGGCCAATCCCGCCGAACTGGCCGAGCTGAGCCTGCGCGCCCCGACTGGTGTGACGACTATGCTGGTGCCGCATGACGGGGCGCGGCTGAAGCCTTGCGCGCCGCTGTTCCTGCGCCGTCCCGATGACGGTTCGGTGGCGGCGCTGCTGCCGGTGTCGGCGGTGGCGCGGGGGCTGGCCGATCATCTGAACTGCCCGATCTTCGTCGCCCCACCGTGGTTTCACCCGCATCTGGTCGAAGCCGACGGCAGCGGGGTATTGCTGGCCAGCCGGACGCTATTGCAGGCCGGCGAGCGCGACGAGATCGAGCGCGGGCTGCAACGGCTGACCTCCAGCGAGCATATCGTGTGGCTGGATGCCGGGCTGGCGGGTGGCGACGGCGCGGTGACGGCGGTGGCCCGCTGCCTGGCTCCGGGGGTGGCGTTGGCGATGGCGGAAGGGGATGTGGGGGACGAAAACGCCGCCATCCTGCGCGACACGGCGGCGCAGTTGCGCGATGCCCATTTCACCGTATTCTCGGTGCCGCAACCGGCACGGCAGCCCCGGCGCAGCGGCTGGCGGCTGCCGGCCAGCTACACCAGTTGTCTGGTTAACGAGCAGGCGATCATCCTGCCGGCCTTCGAGGACGCCCGCGACGACATGGCGGCGGCGGATCTGGCGGCGGCCTTTCCCACCCGCAAGATCATCAGCGAGCCCGCCGGAGATCTGCTGCGGGCAGGCTACGACTTGGCCTCGCTGGTGGCGATGCAGCCGCCGATGCCGGGGCGGTAGAATCCATTGTTATGGTTGTTTGGGCGGATCTATCGCCATCCATAGTCGTCATGCGCGGGCTTGTCCCGCGTATCTACGCGGATCGGCGAAACGACGGGCGGCGGTCACCCAGCACGGCCGGATGTGCGCTACGGCGTGGGTCACCGGGACAAGCCCGGTGACGACGGCTTTGGGTTGACGTGCAATTGGGGGGGGGATCCGGTATGGGAACTGACGCCCCCTAAGCTACCGCATCAGCCGATGCGGGCTAACTGGTTTTCCTGGCGGCGCAGCAGGGTGACGATGCGCTCGGCGCGGCGGACATGACCATGGTCCCAATCGTTGTGGCGGCGGACGAAGGCCAGTTTCTCCTCCCAATCCTTGACCATGTCGCGGGCCTTGTCGGGTTGGGCGCGCTCGCCGGTCAGGGCGCCGACGGTGCGGTCGTAATCGGGGTGCAGTTCGGCGGGTAGGGCGGCGTGGAACTCGGCCCAGGTCATCACCCCGGCCAGATACATCTCATGCGCCCAATCGGCCATTTGGCGCGGCGACATGTTGCGCACCTGGGCATGCACGTTGACCGCCGGCAGCGGTGGTTCCTCCTCCGGCGGCGGCATGGCGATGACCCCGTCGGCCGAGGCCGTCGCGGCGGATTTGCGGCGGGGACTGCCAAGGTGGGGCTCGTCCTGCTCGCGTCGGCCAGAGCCGGGCTGGTGCCGACCGAATAAAAAACCCAGTTTCATTTGCATTCGTCCCCAAACACTGCCATCTCCTGCGAGAGACCGGCAGATTGGGTATGGTGCAAATGCCGCGCCAACAGCGGCGTCCCGTGATACTGTCTGTTTTGCCGTTTTAAAAGGGCGGCAGCGGATGCCGCCCGGCAAAAATTGCCGGGTCGGGTGGGCAATCCCAGCCCTTAGGCGGGGCGCAGGGTGACCCTAAAGGTCTACGGTTCCGTGGCCGTGCGGCACTATCGCAGTGCGGCAAAGACTGTATACTGTGCCCCATAGGGGCGCTGTGGAGACGAAGGTTATGAAGGCGCGTGTAGTCGCTGTGGTGTTGGGTTTCGTGTTCGGGGCTGTAGCCTCGACCGCTGCCGTGGCCGCTCCGGTCGGTGCCGATCTGGCGTCGCATCGCGCTTCTTATGCCATGTCGCTGAACTCAACCAAGCTGGGCGGCGGCGTTACCGGCGCGTCGGGCAACATGACCTACAAGTTCTCGGACTCCTGCGACGGCTGGACGGTCGAGAACAAGACCATGCTGACCTTCGCCTATAGTGAGGGCGCCCCCGTCGCCACCACCTGGGACTTCGTTACCTGGGAATCCAAGGATGGCTTGCATTACCGCTTCCGCGTGCGCAGCACCCGCGACGGCGTGGTCAGCGAGGAAATCGACGGCGTCGCCAATCTGGATGGCAGCGGGCGCGGCGGCGTGGTCAAGCTGACCCTGCCCGAACCGAAGACCATGCGCTTGCCCAAGGGCACCATCTTCCCCACCGATCACACCATCCATTTGCTGGACGCCGCGCAAAAGGGCGAACACATGGTGCAGCGTGTGCTGTTCGACGGCACCGCCACCGATGGCGCTTTCGACGTCAATGCGATCATCGGAAAAGCCAATCCCGCCAACGCCAATATCAGCCCGGCAGCGGCTAATCCCGCGGTCAATGCGGAACTGCTGTCGGCTCCGTCCTGGCGCATGCAGATGGCGTTCTTTCCCGTCGGCAGCGCCGAGCCCACTCCGGATTACGAGGTGTCTCTGCGCTATTACCTCAACGGCGTCGCCGACGAGGTGATCCAGTCCTTCGGTAATTTCAGCCTGAAGGGCACGCTGGAAAAGCTGGAGCCGCTGCCCAAGCCGGATTGCTGACCGGCCCGGCGCTTTCTTCTCTGGAGACTCTCGAATATGGCGTTGCGCCGGATGTATGTGGCCTGCTCGCTGCCGGCCAGTGTGATGGATTTGGTGACGGCCGAGTATGACGTGACGTTCGGCACTGCCAGCAGCCTTGTCGAAGGCGCCGCCGGCCACGATGTCATCATGGTCAACATGGCGGTCAAGGCCGACCATGCGCTGATCGAGCGCCTGCCAGACAGCATCAAAGCCATCGCCACCTATTCGGTGGGTCTCGACCATCTTGACCTCGACGCGGCGCGGGCGCGCGGCATTGCCGTGTTCAACACCCCCGACGTGCTGACCGACGCCTGTGCCGAAACCGCCATGTTCCTGCTGCTGGGCGCGTGCCGGCGGGCGAGCGAGGCGATTGCCCTGATCCGCAGCAAGGACTGGCGCGGCACCGCGTCGAACCAGTTCCTCGGCCTGTCGATCACCGGCAAGCGGTTGGCGATTCTGGGTATGGGCCGCATCGGTCAAGCCATCGCCGAACGGGCGCGCGGCTTCGGCATGGCCGTCGATTACCACAATCGCTCGCGCCTGCCCGAGGCGCTGGAGCACGGCGCCACCTATCACCCGACCGCCGAGTCCTTGCTGGCCTCGGCGCGGTTCCTGGTTCTGGCCTGTCCGGCGACGCCCCAGACGATTGGCCTGATCGATGCCCGGCGCATCGCCCTGATGCCGCAAGGCGCGGTGGTGGTCAATATCGGACGCGGCAGCGTGGTCAATGACGCCGATCTGATCGCCGCTTTGGCCAGTGGCCGGCTGTATGCCGCCGGGCTCGACGTGTTCAATGGCGAACCCAACATCCATCCCGGCTATTTCGATTTGCCCAATGTCTTCATGCTGCCCCACATCGCCAGCGCCACGGTCGAGGCGCGCGACGCCATGGGACAAATCCTCCTCGATGGCCTGCGCGCGTTGTGGGCGGGGAATTCGGCGGCTAACCGTCTGGTGTGATCGGGCTTGACCCCGGTCGGATGGTGGTGTTCATCCTAAGGGCACCGACGGAGCGAGGAGAGCACCATGGCCGATTGTCATGACCACGACCATTCCCACGGTCACGACCATGCCCCCCGCGCTCATGCGCATGACCATGCCGGCGGACACGGTCATCATCATGGCCCGGCGACGTACGACCGTGCCTTCGCCGTGGGCATCGCGCTCAATCTCGGCTTCGTCGGCATCGAAGTGTTCTATGGCCTGCTGGTCAACTCCTTGGCCCTGCTGGCCGATGCCGGGCATAATTTCAGCGACGTGGTTGGGCTGCTGCTGGCTTGGGCGGCGGTGTGGCTGACGCGTAAGCGGCCGTCCAAGCGGCGCACTTATGGCTTTGGCCGCAGCACCATCCTCGCCTCGCTGGTCAATGCGGTAGTCCTGTTGATCGGTGTCGGCGGCATCGCTTGGGAGGCGATCCAGCGCCTGAGCCACCCGCAGCCGGTCGAAGGCACCACGGTGATGTGGGTGGCCGCTATCGGCATCCTGGTCAACACCGCAACCGCCGCCATGTTCATGCGCGGCAGCAAGGGCGACATCAACATCAAGGGCGCTTTCCTGCACATGGCCGCCGATGCCGCGGTGTCGCTGGGCGTGGTCATCGCCGCCTTCGTCATGAGCCGCACCCACTGGCTGTGGCTCGACCCCGCCGTCAGCCTGGGCATCGTCGTGGTGATCGCCGTCGGCACCTGGGGGCTGTTCCGCGACTCGCTCGATCTGGCCCTGGACGCCGTGCCGGGCGCCATCGACCGTGAGGCGGTCGAAGAGTACCTGTCCGGCCTGCCCGAGGTCACGGCCATCCACGATTTGCACATCTGGCCGCTCAGCACCACCTCGGTCGCCCTGACCGCGCATCTGGTGACGCCGGGTGCGGCTGTCAACGACGACCTGCTGAACCGCGTCAGCATCGCCCTACACGACAAATTCGGCATCGACCATGCCACCGTGCAAATCGAAAACGGCGACGGGGAGCAGGTCTGCCGCTTGCTGGATGTGCATCGGGTTTAAAAGGGGCCGTCACTCCTTCCCCGGTAATCTCCGCAACAACCGATCCGTCCATCCCGGCGGCAGCGCGGCCAGCGCGATCATCGCGGCGGCGACGATCCAGGGATAGGCGATGCGAGCTTTGTTGGCGTCGATACCGCGCCGCATGATGCGGGCGGCGGCGGCGGCTTCCATCAGGAACGGCATGGGGAAGCGGTTGCGGGCGGTGATGCGGCTTTTGACGAAGCCGGGGCAGATGACGGTGACGCCCACGCCGCTGGGAGCCAGCCAGCCGCGCAGGCCTTCACCCCATACCCGCACGGCGGCTTTGCTGGCGCTATAGGCCGGCGCGCTGGGGAA
>DATGZW010000660.1:0-2813 GCA_035297005.1 Patescibacteria group bacterium | reverse complement strand
CTTGCTGAGTTCGCTCTCCAACTGGGCGACGCGCTGGCGCAGCGCCTCTTGCTCGGCGTTGGCGGCGGTTTTCGCATCCACGGGTGCCGTGGCTATGCGCGGCGTGGTGGCGTTTTGACGGCAACCGCCGGCGTCGGGATCCAGATGCGGCAGCACGGTGGGGGCTGCGCCCCGTTTGTCCGGGCCGGTATTGCGCTCGGAAATGCGCAGCAGGCTGTCCTGGATGTCGGTGATTTCGCAGGTTATGTTGCTGAACAGCGCGTGGAATTCATCCAGCTGGCCGAATGCCGCCTGATAATTGCCTTTGACGTCGTTCAGCTCGGCGGCGCGGGCGGCGATCTGGGATTCCTTGGCGGCCAGGGTGGCGGCGCCATCGACATAGGCCGCCGTCGCCAGCAAGGCCCACAGCAGGCAGCCGGTGAAGCCGCCGGCCAGCAGTAACTGCTGAACAGTCCCCAGGGTGAAGTAATGGACTCGGCCTTGGCCACGCACCAGGATCTGGCGTTCGGGAAAAACACGAGCGACGGTCCCTGTCCACAGGTCAGTCAGTCGTTCGGAAATGGACCGCCTGTTCGCCACCCGTACCCCTCCCAGTTGCCGTTCAAGGGCCGTAATTGGCTAAACCGCCCCAGGAAATCGGCGTCGCGATCCCCGTCCACGGTCTGCCGACCAAAGAAAACTCGTCGCGCCCGATCACCCTTCGGTTGCCGACTAACCAAATGGGTTAGTTCGAATGGAGAAGTTGCGCGAGCAAAGGTATCCCGTTCTGGGGGGTAAATTGAAGCTCGAAATTAAGAATCTTTTAGCAATCAACCTCACCGGTGCTGCTGTTCCAGGAGAATCCGAGCATTGCTGCGGTGGAATGGGGAGAGGGTGTTTTCTCTTGTGCCTGGGCAACCATAGCGGGACAATGGCCGTACGGGTCAAGAGGTGATTGGTTTGCGTCACGTCTCGGGGAATTGGGGGAGACGGGTGGACATTCTCGGCCAAGGTGACAGGGCCGCGCGGGCGGAGGGGGCAATGCTTCCCCGGCGGCGGATATTCGGCATTCGCGCACGCCTGTTGCTGGCCTTATGCGCCGTCGGTCTGTCGGTGGCGGTCAGCGGTGCGGTGGCGTGGATGTCGTATCGCGACGTCGATCGGCAACTGACCATCGTCACCCATCGCACTACGCCATCGGTGGTGGCGGCGCTGCGGCTGTCGGAAAGCGCCGGCCGTCTGGCGGCGTCGATGCCCAGTCTGGCTGCGGCCGACAACCAGATGCAGCGGCAAAGCGTCTATATCGCCTTGCGCCAGCACCTTGACCGCATGGGCGAGCGGCTGAGCGATCTGGCCGCCTTGCCCACCGATCCGGCGCTGTTCGCCGAAATGCGCAATCTTGTCGGCGGCGTCGAGGCCGATATCGAATCGATGAACGGTCAAGTCGCCGAACGCATCGAATTGGCGGCGGTGGCGGTGGCTCTGCGCGACCGCCTGATCATCGCCAACGCCGACATGCGCGGCCAAATCGACATGGTGGTCGGGCGTCCCGAGATCATTCACGATCCGTTGGAACTGCGCCGTGTGATCAATCTGGGTCGCGGGTCGGCGGCTTTGGTGGCGCAGTTGGAGGACGGACTGCACGCCGCCAGCATTGACCAATTGGCCATGCAGCGGGAAAACTTCGTCCTCAACGCCGGAAGCTTTCTGAGTCTGTCCGACCAGTTGGGACGCGGCACGCCGCTGGTGGAGGCAGCCCGCGCCCTGGTGGCGGTGGGCGAGGGCGAGTCCGACGTCTTCAGCCAGCGCGAACGGGAACTGCGCAACAGCGCCGAAATGACGATCGCCGCCCACCACAGCCGCGAGGTGGTGTCGCGGTTGTCCGCCGTCGCCAACCGTCTGTCGGTGAGCGCCGAAGCCGAGATGGCCGACGCCACCAGCCATGCCGAAGATCTGTTGGGCAATGGCCGGCGTTTGATGATTGCTCTGGCCCTGGCCAATGTGGCGTTGCCGCTGGGGCTGGTGTGGTTCGGCATCGGGCGGCGCATCGTCGCCCGCATCGATGGCTTGGCCGGAGCCACCCGGCTGATTGCCGAGGGCAATCTGAATGCCGGAATCCCGCAGGACGGCAACGACGAAATCACCGAAATGGGTGATGCCCTGGTGGTATTCCGCGACGCCACCCGCCAATTGCAGGACCGTACCGAAGCCCTGCGGCGCAGCGGCGACCGGCTGCGCGCCATCCTGGCCGCGGCGCCGTTTCCCATCCTGATTACCCGCCCGCATGACGGCGCGATTTTGTTCCACAACAACACCGCCGCCGCGTTGTTCGGCTTTCCCTTGGGCACCGATCAGCCGTTGCTGCGAATCGGCAGTTTCTATGTGCGCCCGCGCGAGCGCCCACTGATTTTGCAAACCATCGAGATGCTTGGCAAAGCCGATCTGGAGGTGAACTTCAAGAGCGCCGAAGGACGGCCGTTCTGGGCCTTGTTGTCGGCGGTCAGCATCAATTACAACGACGAGCGGGCGATCTTCGTCGCACTCAAGGACATCACCGAGCGCAAGCGCTTTGAGGAGGCCCTGAAGACCGCCAAGGACGTGGCCGAGGCCGGCAGCCGCGCCAAGTCGGAATTCCTGGCGGTGATGAGCCACGAAATCCGCACTCCGATGAACGGCATCATGGGGATGACCCAGTTGGTGCTGGAAAGCAATCTGGACGACGACCAGCGCGATGGATTGGAGACAGTGCAGCAATCGGCCGAGGCGCTGTTAGCCATTCTCAACGACATCCTCGATTTCTCCAAGATGGAGGCCGGCAAGGTCGAGTTCGAACA
>DATGZW010000659.1:0-4062 GCA_035297005.1 Patescibacteria group bacterium | reverse complement strand
ATGGCGAATACCCGACCGCCGCCATCGACACCCTGATGCCCGGCTGCGCCGCCGCCGTGGTCACGTCTTCGGCCCTGATCAACCGCAGCCTGCCGCGCATCCTGACCGGAGCCTGGGGCGCCCGCGTCGCCCTGATCGGTCCGGCGACGCCGATGACGCCGCGCCTCTATGACTACGGGGTCGAATTGCTGGGCGGCTTGGTGGTGCGCGACCCCGCCGGTCTGGCCGCCGCCGTCGAAGGCGGAGCCCTGCCCCGCGATTTCGACCGCTTCGGCCATTACGCCCATATCCGCCGCCACCGATGAGCGTCGCATGGACATCCGGTGGCTCGCTCTCCTCGGTGATTATCGATTCCCTCGCGTTCCCCACCGCCCTCTACGCTGCCGACGGCAAGCTGGAATACGCCAATACTCAGTTCAACACCATGTGGGCGGCCCTGGTGCCCGATGCCGATGCCAAGCAACACCACTGGCTCGACACCCTGATGGCGTTCCTGCATCTGCCGGCGCAGATGGAGCGGACCGACGGCTTCGCCGATTATTCCTCACCGGCCGGGATGATCGCCGAATTCGCTCTCAAGCCACTGGCGACCGGCGGCTGGACACTATCGGCGCGCGACGTCACCAGCCAGCGGCGCAGCGAGAACGAGGCTGAACGGACCCAGAAAGTCGCATTGATCGCCCTGGCCGATTTGGCCGAACACCGCGACACCGACACCGGCGAGCACTTCCTGCGCGTCGCCCGCCTGACCTATGAAGTCTCCCGCTGCCTGAAGGCGCGAGGGGCTTACGACGACATCATCGATATGGAATTCCTGCGCCATATCGGCGTTGCCAGCATCTTGCACGATGTCGGCAAGGTCAGCATTCCCGACGCCATCCTACTCAAGCCCGGCCGACTGACACCCGAGGAACGGGCCATCATGCAGTGCCATGCCGCCAGCGGCGGCGCTCTGCTGCGCAAGGCAGAAACCATGCTGGCCGGCAGCATCCATTTCCGCTTGGCCGCCGAAATCGCCGAATGCCACCACGAACGCTGGAACGGTTCCGGCTATCCGCATGGCCTGAGCGGCGGCGCCATTCCTCTGGCCGCCCGCATCGTCGCCGCCGCTGACGTCTACGACGCCCTGACCTCGGAACGCCCCTACAAGGCGGCCTGGGACCAAGAGCGCGTCCTGTTCTATCTACGCGAACAATCGGGGACGGAGTTCGACCCCCTGGTGGTCGAGGCCTTGCTGCAAGTTCTGGACGCCCGCCTGAGCGCCAACACCATCCTGTGGACCCAGAACATGTCGGTCGGCATCGACGCCATCGACCATGACCACCGCGTGCTGCTGGCCTTGGTCAACCAGATCTCCAGCCCCGAAAACCGGGGCGACCAGACCGCCGTCGAGTTCGTTCTCGACGAGTTGCTGGGCTACACCGCACTGCATTTCTCGCGCGAGGAAGCCTTGCTGGAACAGGCCGGCTATCCCGACCTGGAGAACCACCGCCGCATCCATCGGGCGATGATCGAGGAGGTGCGCGAGATGCAATGCCGCCAGATGGTCGCCTTCACCCCACGCCTGGGCGACGACCTGCACCGCTTCCTGGGGAACTGGCTGACCAGCCATATTCTCGGCGAGGACCAGTGCTACGTGCCGTATATGGCGTAGGACGATTGCGCCGTCTCCGCCGCCGATTTATCTTCGCCCGATGAACACGCCGTCTTCGCTCGCCGCGCGCCTGAACGCCGATATTGGCGACGAGGACGCCTGGAGCCAACTCACCCAAGCGCTGATCGCCGACCACCAAACCGCCGGGGTGGTCGAGGTGCTGACCGCCCGCCACCAGCGGCGGGGTGACGGCGCATCCTTCGCTTATGCCCAAACCGTCGCCCTGCTGCGCGGCGGCAACCATGCGGCAGTCGAGCGATTGGCCCAGGAAATCCCGGCGAACTCGGCCTTTCATGCGTTGATGCTTTATGCCCTGGGGCTGTCGCTGGCCTTGCGGCGGCGGCTCGATACTGCCTCGACGACGCTACGCCAGGGTACGCGGTATTGCGCCCAAGCGGCGGAGACGGTGTTCGCCAACGACAGCCGCTTCGCCACCGCGATCATCGGGCAAATGCTGCAACAGGCCAATCTGCTGGAGCCCAGCACCTATCGCCCGCAACATCGCCTGCCCCAGCAACAGCCGCATCTGCCCGACCGCCTGCCCTCCTCTGCCGGGCCGCTGGTGGTTGCCTGCTGCGACGAGCGTTATCTGCACGCCTATGCCGACCGCTTCGCCGCCACCCTCGCCGCCGCCTGCCCGGCGACCGGCGCGCTGATCACCGTGATCAACCCAACCGCCGAAAGCGAGGCCTTGCGCCAAAACCTGACCGCCCGTTTCCCCCTGCTGGCCTTCGCCAGCGACAGCGGCCCCGACCTTCCGGCCTTTTACGCCAGCCACCGCTTTCTCACCGCCGAGGCTCTGCTCGAAAGCACCGGGCGCGATCTGGTGCTGACCGACATCGACAGCGCCTTCCCGCCGGATTTCTCTGAAATTATCGCCCAAACCAGCCGCTCACCCATTGCCATGATCGGCAAGGCCGACGCGGTCGAGCCGTCGCTACGCGTCTATGCGGCGCTGCTGGGCGTCCGCAACGGCACCCCTGGCCGCGCCTTCCTGCGCCACGCCGCCGACTATCTGCGCGGCAAACTGGCCGAGGAAACGCCAGTGTGGACCATGGACCAAGCCGCCCTGTTCCGCGCGCTGTGCCTCAGCCGCGCCGAAGATTGCGCCGACCTCAACGTCACTCTCGCCGGACGCTTCGCCCTGCCGGACGCGATGGTCGCCGCGCACAGCATCCCGCTCGCCGCCCGCATGACCGACCGGGGCGGCCATGCCGATTACATCCTGCGCTTCGATACCGACCACCGCCCGCTGATGAGCAAGGCCGCGCCCCGCCTCAGTTGACGATCCGCCACGTCCCATCGGCTTGCCGGCAGGCGGTGCCATGCGTCCTTTGCACCGCGCCGCCGATGGTGACGGTGCTCTGATATTCACGGCAATTGTCGGGGCGATAGGCGCTGCTGGCCGCAGCGGGAGCGGGTGGCGCAACGACCGGCGGCGAGTAATAATAATACACCGGCGGCGGAGGCGCATAATAGACTGGCGGTCCATAGACGACTGGCGGACCGACCGCTACCGGCACGCCCAAGGCGAAATCGAAGATGACCCGCCCCGCCGCCGGAGACGCGGCAAGCATGAGCGCTGTGGCCAGGACAAGCCCACCCAGAAGCGCCTTGTGAGGAAGAGCCTGAGAGATCTGCATCGCACACCTCCGCCGCCAAACCGTGGAACCTTGGGCTTTTATTATATAGGGACGGGTGGAGGATAATAAACGGCTCCTCCGTTGGACTCCGTCGCCGTGACGGACTACCCCTTCCCCGCATCGCCGTCGGCGGGATATCATCGGCGCGGCCCCGGAGATCCCGCCCATGCATACGCTATTCCTGGCGCTGTCGTCGCCCTTTCGCACCTTCATCGAGCCCGGCGCCGATTTCTGCCTGCTATGGCTGTCCACCTATCTGCTGGGTGCCGCTTTTCTGCATTGGCGACGCGGAGGAAGCTGCCGCGGCTTGCCCGCCGCTCTGTTTCCCGCCGCCGTCTACCGCCATCCCTCGGCGCGCATGGATTGCTGGATCTGGTTTCTCAACACCGCCGTGATGGCGCCCCTGGTCAGCCGCATCGCCAGCGTCACCATCTTCGGAGAACTGGTCAGCCAAAGGCTGGCCGGGATCCTGCCCGCTGCCCCGCTCCATCTGCCGGGCGGCTCCGCTGGCGCCTTGATCTTGAGCGGCAGCCTGTTCCTGGCCGTCGATTGTGGCATTTACCTGGGCCATCTAGCCCTGCACCGCTCGCCGGTGCTGTGGGAGTTTCACAAAGTCCATCACTCGGCGCCGGTGCTAATTCCCTTTACCGGCGCGCGCCAGCATCCAGTCGATTTCATCGTCACCTCGGTCACCGCCGGCCTGCTGGTCGGCGTGACGGTCGGGCTGGTCGGCTGGCTGCTGCCCGACGGCCTAGATCAAACTTG
>DATGZW010000658.1:0-2013 GCA_035297005.1 Patescibacteria group bacterium | reverse complement strand
TCCAGCGCCAGCGAGCGGTTGTGGTCGTTGCTGTGCTTGGGGCTGCCGGCCCAGACGATGCCGACTTTCAGCCGGGTGCCCAGTGGAGCCGGCAGCGGCGTCGCCAGAGGTATCAGCCGACGATAAGCGGTGGGGTCGGGGATGTCGTCTTCCGACACCCCGACCAGACGCGGCACCGACAGCAAGGGGATATGAGTGTCGAATTTGGCCGCAAGGTGCAGGTTGGCAACTACCGCATCGGCGCCCGCGACCCCGTCGAGCAGCCGCAGCAGTTCAGGCTGTACCGCCAGGATGATTCGCCCACCGCGCCCCGCCAGCCGCGGCATGTAGCGGACGAACTGCAACACGTCGCCAAAGCCTTGTTCGGCGTAGACCAGCAGGGTCTTGCCGGCCAGCGGCGTGCCGTCCCATTCCGGCCCCTTGAGTTTGGGCTGTTTGGCTTCGGGCTTGCGGCGGCGCCATTCGTATTCGACCCAGCCGGCGGCCAGCTCGCCCTTGAGCAACAGCAGTCGGGCCAACCCCAAATGAGCGTCCAACTGATCGGCGTCGAGTTCCAGGGCGCGGCGCAAATGGCGCTCGGCCTGATCCAGGCGGCCCTGGCCGATCAAGGTCTGGGCGTAGCCGCTATGGGCGGCGGGGCTGAGCGGAGCCTGCGCCTGCGCCTGGAGGAACAGCGCTTCGGCGACCTGGAAATGACCGTCATTGGATTGCATGCCGGCAAGGCGGATCAGTGCCGTGGTGTCGTGCCGGGCTAGGGCGGCGGCGCGGCGCAGGCAGGCTTGGGCGGCGGCTTGGTGATGCTGGCGGTTCAGCAGCAGCGCCGACAGAACCCAGCCATCGGCAGACTGCGGATGACGGCGCAACAGCCCGGCGACGACCTCGCGGGCTTCGGCCAGACGGTTGAGGTCCATCAATGCATGCACAGCGTTCAGGCGCAGGTTCGGAGTCTCGATCCCGGCATCGATGGCCCGCCAACAGGCGGCCAGACACTCGTCGCGGCGGCCCAACTGGCGCAGGGCGGTGGCGCGGTTGGTCTGAGCGTCGGCATGCTGAGGGAACAGGCTCAGCACCTCGTCGTAACCGGCCAGCGCTTGCGTCACACGTCCGCCACGGTGATGCGCCAGGGCGCGGGCCAAAGCCTCCTCGGCGCGGGCCGTCAGCGGCGCGGCGGCGGGCGCGGCAAGGGGGACGGGCAGGGACATGACTTCCGATCTCGACAGTGGCGTTGCCAGCTAAGCGGGAATTGCCGCGTTCCGCAAGTCTGGCCGTCGCTGCCCCTTGCGCCGGTCGGATTGGTGGCGTAGTGTTCCACTTATGTTCTTCCGCCATGCGGGACTATCGAGAGGCCGGCTTGCATGACCAGCATCGTAATCACCGAGAAACCCAGCCAAGCCGGCGACGTGATGAAGGCCGTCGGCGGGCGCTATGGCGAGATCATTCCGGCCCAGGGCCATGTCATGCGGCTAGCCGAACCAGACGAGGTCGATCCTGCCTGGACCCGCTGGTCCACCGCGCTGTTGCTGCCGGCGGCGGGGCGTTATCCTTTGCGTGAGGATCCCTCCAACGGCAAGGGCGCGCGGCTGGCTAAGCTGAAACCGGCGCTGCGGGCGGCGGAGACCATCTATTGCAGCACCGATTGCGACCGCGAAGGCACTTTGATCGCCGGCAATCTGGTCAACAGCTTCTCGCGTCCCTCGGCCCGCGTGTTGCGGGTGGTGTTCACCGCGCAGGATCCGACGACGCTGCGCAAAGCCTTCGCCGAGGCGCGGCCGTGGAGCGATTTCGCTAACGAAATGGCCGCCGGCGAGGCTCGTTCGCAGGCCGATCAGATCTACAACCTGACCCTGACCCGCGCCGCTACCGTGCTGTTGCGCCAGCCGGGCGCCAAGGGCGCCATCGGCATCGGCCGGGTCAAGACCCCAACCCTGGCCATCGTCTGCAAGCGCGAGTTGGAGATCGAGGCGTTCCAGGCCCGCGACTACTTCGAGGTGGTGGCTCAGGCGACCGTTGCTG
>DATGZW010000657.1:0-8833 GCA_035297005.1 Patescibacteria group bacterium | reverse complement strand
CGCTGCCGATGCCGCGCCGTTGATGTTCTGCGATGTCAGCGCATCACCGAATGTCGTCAACGGCGTGACTTCCATCAGCGCTGGCACCATGGCTCGCATGATCATTCCGCAAGCCCCACTCGCCGCCGCACCGCCCGCACAGATTAGGACAGAGGCCACCCCATGACCGGAACCGCACCCACCCTGGCGCCCCGACCGGCTCAACGGGCCAAGGGTCGCAACGTCATTGCCGTGGCATCCGGCAAGGGCGGCGTCGGCAAGACTTGGTTCTCCATCACCCTGACCCACGCCCTGGCGCGGGCCGGACAGCGCGCCTTGCTGTTCGACGGCGATCTGGGGCTGGCCAATGTCGACATCCAATTGGGCCTGGTGCCCAAGCATGATTTGGGCAGCGTGGTCACCGGCCGCCTGACCCTCAACCAGGCGACCAGCAGCTTCCCCGAAGGCGGTTTCGACATCATCGCCGGACGTTCGGGCTCCGGTTCGCTGGCCAACATCCCGCTGTCGCGCCTGCAATTGCTGGGCGACGACCTTAATCTTCTGGCCTGCGCCTATGACCGCGTGGTGCTCGATCTGGGCGCCGGCGTCGAGAAGACCGTGCGCGCCTTGGCCGCCAATGCCGGCACCGTGCTGGTGGTGACCACCGACGAGCCGACCTCGCTGACCGACGCCTACGCCTTCATCAAGATCACGCATCTGGAACGCCCCGGCACCGATATGCGGGTGGTGGTCAACATGGCCAACTCGACGCGCGAGGGCGAGCGCATCTACAACACCCTGCTCAAGGCCTGCGAGGGCTTCCTGAAGATGTCGCCGCCGCTGGCCGGCGTCATCCGCCGCGACCTTAAAGTGCGCGAGGCCATCCGCAACCAGATGCCGCTGCTGACCCGTTCGCCCAACAGCGAAGCCGCCGCCGACGTCGAAGCCATCGTCGAGAAGCTGCTGAGAGGGCGATGAGTTCGATCCCGCCGTCGCCACCGCCCACCGGAGCGGCCCCCACGCTGCCGCCGGCGGCATCGACGGCGACTGTGATTTCGACCGACAACGCCTCCCAACTGGCGGCGTTGACCCCTAGCACCGTCATCGACGCCAGCGCCAGCGCCACCGCCGTGCGCGGGCAGATCCAGCTTCAGACCGATTCCGGCACCATGGTCGTCAAGCTGCCGATGACCGTGCCCGAAGGCGCCAGCCTGCAACTGCAGATGACCAGCCAGGGCGCCAATCCGCAATTCCGCGTGCTCAGCGTCAACGGCCAGCCTGTGGCGCTCAACGGGCAGCTGATCGGCGGCGCGGCTGTCGCCGGAGCCGCCACCCTCCCTCCCCGGTTGGCCAGCGGCGCGGCCTTTCTCGCCACCCCGGCGGCGGGCGGCTCGGCGGGATCGGGCGGAGCCGGACTGTCCATGGCCAACGCCGCCGGCAACGCCCTTCAGGGCAAAGCGGCAAACCTCCTTACCGCCGCCGGCCCGCTCGCCCCCAACCTGGGCGGCGCGGCGACCATGGCGACCGGCATTTCCGCCACGCTGATCCATGCCGGCGGAGCCGGCCTGCCCAGCGGCGCCACCTTCACCGTGCGCATCGCCGCCATTCAATTGCCCGCCGACATCGCCACGGGCGGCAACCCGACCGCTTCCGCCGGCACTCCAGGGAGCACAGCCGATGCCGGCCCCAATCTGGCCACCGCCCAACTGGGCCGCCAAGCCTATGGCGCCAGCGCGCCGCCATTGTCTGCCGGCCCGCCGCTGCCCACCGCCACGCCGCCAGCGGCCCCCTCAGCGACAGCTCCGACCGCCAACCCCGCCACGCCCGACGCCACCGCCACGCCACAGCCGCCCGGCGGAGAGGGTGCGGCATCCGACAACAGCGGTGAAAAGCCGGCGGAGCAATTCCCCAGCGGTCCCGACAGCGCCAGCGGCAGCAGCGCCAGTAGCAGTTCCGGCACCAGCGCACCGCCGCCGTCCGCCGCTTCGGCCAGCGAATCCGCGCTGCCCCGCATGCTGACCGCCGTGGTCGCCCCCAACAGCAATGCGGGGCGTCCATTGTTGCAGACCGAGCTGGGGCTGGTGGCGCTCGACACCGCAATCGAGCTGCCGGCGGGCTCGCGCGTCGAATTGCAGACGGTGGGCGCTACAACCCTGCCTCCCTCCTTGCCCCCCACCGACAAGCCGCCCGCCGCCACCCCACAGACCAACTGGCCGGCACTCGACGAGGCAATGGAGACCCTGCGCCAGACCGATCCCGCCGCCGCGCAGCAACTGACCCAGCGCCTGCCGGAAATCGGCCCACGCCTGGGGCCGACCCTGATCGCCATGACGGCGGCGATTCAGTCCGGCAATGTGCGCGGCTGGCTAGGCGAAGGACCGTCCAAGGCGCTGGAAAGGGCCGGACGCAAGGATCTGCTGTCCAGCATCAAAAGCGATCTTGGCGGCATGACCAGCGCCGCTAGCCTGCCGGCAGCGGGCGGGGAATGGATGAGCATGATGGTGCCGATGATGTTCGGCTCCGAGATCGAGCGCATCCGCATGACCGTGCGCCGCCCACCCGACGACGAAGAGACCGCCGACGCGCGCGAGGACGAGGGCACGCGCTTCCTGGTCGATGTCGATATGAGCCGGCTTGGCGCCTTGCAGCTGGATGGGCTGGTCAAGCGCAAATCCAAGCGTTTCGATCTGATCGTGCGCAGCCAGAAGCCTCTTGGCGACGAGTTGCGGCGCGAGATATCGGCGATCTTCGGGCGTTCGCTGGAGGGATTGAACATGGTCGGCGGCGCCACCTTCCTGCAAGGCACGCCCTTCGTCCAGCCGATCCCGGCAGCCTTCGCGGTCAGGTCCGGCATGATGATCTAGGCCCCAAAGGAGATGTTCTCATAAGGTGTAGCGGTCCACGCCATAGGGGTGCTTGCTCCTTATGCCCAACCAAGGGTATTCCTGGCGGTCCCGGCCCGGCGGCGGGGTTCGGCGATGCCCGGCACGACACTTGCTTCGATACACCGCGACACCGCCACGGCGGCGCATGGATTTGCCTGAACGATGCATGACGAGATGAGCCATTCCCCCTCCGATCCGCTTGGGCATTACTCCGCCCTGGGCGTGGGGCCGCTCGCCGATGCCGCCGAGATCAAGACCGCCTATCGCCATCGCGCCAAAACCCTGCACCCCGACTACAATCCGTCGGAGGAAGCCGCCCAGGACTTCCTGCATGTTGTGGAAGCCTATCGTATTTTGCGCGACCCCAAGCGCCGCGAGCATTACGATTCCACCCTGTTGCTGCCGGCCCCGGTCGGCCTGATCGATCCCGAAGACCCCGAGCCCGAGCCGCTGACCTGCTCGCGCTGCGGCAAGGTGACGGCGCAGCCGCGCTACATCATCTTCCACAAGGTCAAAAGTTATCTGATCAAGACCCGCCGCAGCGCCATACGCGGCATTTTCTGCCGGGACTGCGCCGACCGCACCGCCATCCGCGCCAGCACCGGCACCTGGGTCACCGGCTGGTGGGGCGTCACCGGGCCGTTCCACACCCTGCGCGCCTTGTGGCGCAATCTGCGCGGCGGCGATCTGCCGCGCGCCGATAATTTGTGGGTCTTGCTGCATCAATCCCGCGCCTTTCTGGCGCGCGGCGACAACGACATCGCCCGCGCCTTGGCCGAACAGGCGCAGCACTTCGCCAAGGACGACCAGGACCGCATCCGCATCGCCCAACTGGCCACCTCGGCCGGCGAGGCCTCGCGCAAGCTGATCAACCGCTGGCACCCTTGGGGCCATGCCGCCTGGGTGCAGGCGCTGCCGCTGGCGTCCTAGGCCCTGGCCGTCTGCGTCGCCCTGGCCGTGGTGCTGTTCCGCGCCCAGACCGACAGCGTCAGCGCCGACATCAACGTCCACCCCGCCCAGGCCGGCGAGACCCGGCATGTCGCCGTGGAAATCCTGAAAGTCCGCCAAGGCCCGTCGCCGACCCAGCCGGTGGTGGCGCTGCTGGACCATTTCGCCACGGTGCAGGTGATGGACTCGGTCGGGCAAGGCGAATGGGCGCGCATCCTGACCCCCGCCGGAGTCACCGGTTATGTGCCGTCGCGCTATCTGTTCGGCGGCCCCGGCAACATCCCCAAAAGCCGCTGGTGCAGCGACCAGAAAGGCGAGGCTCCCGCCAATGGCGACGTGCTGATGCGCCGCACCGGCGGCGACCACCGCCTGACCGTCACCAACGCCACCGGCGAGGACGTGGTGGTGCGCCTGAAAACCCCCACCGGCCGCACCCTGCTGTCGTTCTTCGTCGAGGCCGAGTCCCACACCCAAATCAGCGGCCTGCCCGACGGCACCTTCCGCGCCGTCTTCGCCACCGGCGAGGAGTACAGCCGCGCCTGCGGGGTATTCCTGCAAGACATGCGCACCTTCATCGTCCCCACCGCCCAGGTCTTCCAAGCGGTCAGCCAAGCCGGACGCGGGCAAGACCTAAGCGTCACCATTCCGCCGCTTGGCGACGGTCCGGGGCAGTCGCATAGCCTGCCGATGGAAGGGTTTCTGGATAATTGAGGGATGGGGGGCATTGGTGGATGAAGGTATTTCTGGCGCACGATCCCTCGCCACGTCATGGCCGGACTTGTTCCGGCCATCCACGCCGGGCAACGAGTCAGTAATTACAAATATAGACTTAGGCATCTACCGCGTGGATACCCGCGACAAGCGCGGGCATGACGGCTTATTTGTTACCTCTGCTTCCGCTGGTGCTGAATCTGCCCGATCTCATCAAGGGTAAGCTGTTCGACCCGAGCCTCTTCCTCGCGTTCGTGCTTGGCGCGGGTTTTCTGCACTTCCTCGTAGACCTTCAGACCGCGATAGGCTTCGGCCAGACGGTCGCGGGATTGTTCGATTTCAATGCGTAGGTTGTGCAGGGCCAGTTGCAACTGCTCGCGGCGCACCCGGTGGTTGGTGGCGAAGGCGGCGTAGATCAAGCCGGCGCTGGTGGGGTCTTCAGAGGCGACTTTCTGCTCGCGCAGCAACTGCTTGTCCAGGCTCTCGCCGAACAGGATCCATTCGGTCTCGCGTTGTTGCAGGACGCCCAGCTCACGCTGACGCTCGTCCACCGTCCATTTGTTCAGACGGATCAGCGTATCGAGGTCTTTGGCCTTGCGCGACACCCCGCTTCCCCCTTATCAGGCCAGAATCTGGGCCAGCATGGCATAGCTGGTGGCGAGATCGGTGGCGTCATGCTTGCGCTGCGACAGGAATTCCTCCAGCACCGGGAAATAGCGGATGGCCTCGTCCACCTTGGGATCGGTGCCTTGGCGATAAGCGCCCAGACGGATCAATTCGGCCATGTCGTCATACAGCGCCAGCAGCTTGCGGGCGCGGCTGACCATGGCGTTTTCCTCGGCATTGTTGCAGCCCGGCATGGTTCGCGACACGCTGCGCAGAATGTTGATCGCCGGATAGCGGCCACGCTCGGCGATGGCCCGGTCAAGCACCACATGGCCGTCGAGGATGCCGCGCACGGCGTCGGCGATCGGTTCGTTGTGATCGTCGCCATCGACCAGCACCGTGAACAGCCCGGTGATCGCCCCCTGGTTGGCCGCGCCCGGTCCGGCGCGTTCCAGCAGGCGCGGCAGCTCGGCGAAGACGGTCGGGGTATAGCCCTTGCTGGCGGGAGGCTCGCCCACCGACAGGCTGATTTCGCGCTGGGCCATGGCGAAGCGCGTCACGCTGTCCATCAGGCACAGCACATCGCGCTGGATGTCGCGGAAATACTCGGCCACGGTCAGCGTCACATAGGCGGCCTGACGGCGCAGCAGAGCGGACTCGTCCGAGGTGGCGACCACCACCACGCTGCGCGCCATGCCGGCCTCGCCCAAATCGTCCTCGATGAACTCGCGCGCCTCGCGCCCGCGTTCACCGATCAGCCCGACCACCGACACGTCGGCCGAGGTATGTTTGGCCATCATCGACAGCAGCGACGACTTGCCGACGCCCGACCCGGCGAAAATGCCCATGCGCTGGCCGCGGCAGACGGTGAGGAAGGCGTTCATCGCCCGCACGCCCAAATCGACCTTGCCAGCGACACGTTGGCGGGAATGGGCCGGCGGCGGCTTGTTGCGCACCGGATAGGCGACGTCACCGAACGGCAGCGGCCCCAACCCATCGACGGGCTCGCCCATGGCGTTGATGACGCGGCCCAGCCAGCCGGGATGCGGATAGAGCACGGGATTGACGTCCAGCACCTCGACCCGGCAGCCCAGACCGACGCCGTCAAGGGTGCTGAACGGCATGATCAAGGCGCGGCCATCGCGGAAGCCCACCGCCTCGCAAATGACGCGGCGGTCGCGGGCGATGATCTGGCAGCGGTCACCGACCGACAGGCTGCGGCCCAGGCCGCTGGCTTCCACCAACAGGCCTTGCACCCCTTCGACCTTGCCGAAGTAGCGCACGGAAGGGATGCGGTCGAGGTCGCTGATCAAGCTTTTGACGAGAAAGGCCACGCGGGATTCCTTTTGGCACGTTTATAACCTAGCGCCGCTCCGTTAAAGCTTGGTAAACTATACCGAATCGTAACCATGATTCGACCGTGTTACCTTGCGTCGAGTGAAGTTACCCCCTTATGGTTACCACGTCATCAATAGAGACCGGGAACCGCGGGATATGCGTGTACTGATCGTCGAAGACGACCCGTTAACTTCGAAGAGCCTGGAACTGGCACTTCGCGCCGAAGGCATGGTTGTCGATGCCACCGCCATGGGTGAAGACGGGTTGGAGATCGGCAAGCTATACGACTACGATATTATTTTGCTCGACCTGCTGCTGCCGGACATGGACGGCTACGAGGTCTTGCGAAGATTGCGCGCCTCACGCGTCGAGACTCCGGTACTGATCCTGTCGGGGCTGACCGAAGCCGACAAGAAGGTCAAAGGCCTGGGTTTCGGCGCCGACGACTACCTGACCAAGCCGTTCGACCGCGCCGAACTGGTGGCCCGCATCCAAGCCATCGTCCGCCGCTCCAAGGGGCATGCCCAGTCGATCATCCGCACCGGGCGGCTCTGCGTGAACCTGGACATGCGCACGGTCGCCGTGGATTCCGAACCGCTGCATCTGACCGGCAAAGAATACGGCATCCTTGAACTGCTGTCGCTGCGCAAGGGCCAGACGCTGACCAAGGAACAGTTTCTGAACCATCTGTACGGCGGCATCGACGAGCCGGAACTGAAGATCATCGACGTCTTCATCTGCAAGCTGCGCAAAAAGCTGTCCACCGCCACCACCGGGGCCAGCTATATCGAAACCGTGTGGGGCCGTGGCTATGTGCTGCGCGATCCCGACGACAGTCCCGCCGTTGCCGGCCGCACGGCCAACCAAGGCGAAGCCGTGGCTGCGCGTCCCCAATAGGGGCATTGCCACCCGGCGCCTGAGCAAAAAAATAAAGACTGGAAAAACGGTCAACTCCCGGCGCAAGCCGGGAGGCTTCCGTTAGCGGGCGACGCTGGCCGAAAAGGCCGAAGGCGCCGCAGCGTCGCGGTTGATGCAATAAATGCCGCGCTGATTGGGCATCGGCTTGAAGCGGTCGGAGATACCCAGCACCGTCTCGGCCCCGCCCAGATACAAAATGCCGTCATCGGGCATTTGCTTGGAGATGGCTTCCAGCACTCGCGTCTTGGTCGGCTGATCGAAATAAATCAGCACGTTGCGGCAGAACACGATGTCGAACTGGCCCAACCCGCGCAGGTCATGCAGCAGATTGAATTCGCGGAACTGCACCATGGCGCGCAGGCCGGAATCGATCTGCCAGCTTTCGTCCTTCTTTTGGAAGTACTTGACCAGCATCTGGATGGGCAGGCCGCGCTGCACCTCGAACTGTGAATAAAGACCGGCCTTGGCTTTCTCCAGCATCTCCATCGAGATGTCGGTGGCCTGAATTTCGATGCGCCAGCCAGCCAGCTTGGCCGAGGCCTCTTTCAGCAGCATGGACAGGGTATAGGCTTCCTGGCCGCTGGAACAGGCGGCGGACCAGATACGGATAGACTTCTTGGCCGCCCGCGCCGCCATCACCTGCGGCAACACCACGTCGCGGAATTGATCGAACGGCTTGGTGTCACGGAAGAAGAAGGATTCGTTGGTGGTCATCGCCTCGGTGACGTCGCGAGCCAACTGCTCGTCGCGACCCCGCATCTTGACGACGATGTCCTCCAAGCCTTTGAGGTTGCGCTGACGCGCCAAGGGCATCAGCCGGCTTTCCAGCAGATAGGCTTTGTCGGGCGTGATGATCAGGCCCGACCGCTCCTTCAGCAGCTTGGCGACAAAGTCGAAGTCATCCGGGCGAAGCATCTTAACGCCTCGCCGCTTGCCGTAGGATGTACTGCGAAATCTCGGGCAAGGGGAGGATGGCGCTACAGATACCGGCGGTCGCCGCCGCGCCCGGCATGCCCCAGACCACGCTCGATGCTTCGTCCTGGGCGACCACGGTGCCCCCCGCCGCGACTACCACTTGGCCGCCGCGCGAACCGTCCGAGCCCATGCCGGTGAGGATCACCGCCAGCACCCGCTTGCCCCAGGCGGCGGAAATGCTGCGCAGCATCGGATCGACAGCAGGGCGACAGAAGTTCTCCGGCGGGTCTTTCTTCAGGCGGATGATCTTATCGACGCCGCGCACTTCCACGATCATGTGGAAATCGCCGGGGGCGATGTAGATGCGGTTCGACTTGATGACTTCGCCGTCCTTGCCCTCGGCGGCTTCCCAGCCGCTGATGCGGCTGATGTGCTCGGCCAGGATGGTGGTGAAGGTCGCCGGCATATGCTGGGTAATGAGGATCGGCTGGCGCAAGGTGCCAGCCTTGAGCGCGCCCAACACGGTGAACAGC
>DATGZW010000656.1:0-3808 GCA_035297005.1 Patescibacteria group bacterium | reverse complement strand
CTGCGGCCTTTGGTCGGGCAGGGGGCACTGTCGGGGTTTCAGGCTCCGGCCCAATACGTGCCGTCGGCGGCGCGCCAGCGCGAGAACCGCGCCTTGGTCCATGCGCAGCTCGATGGGACGCTGCTGGATGAACAGGTCCGCCAGTTGGGGCTGAGCCAAGCCCCTGCCGCCGCCGATGACAGCGGCCCGGTGCTGACCCTGGCCGAGGCGAGAGGGGCGGGCGGGCCGTTGTCGTTCCTGTCGATGCTGCTGCTCGACGGGACCGCAGGCGAGACCTTGCATGTGGTGACGCTCGACCACGCCACCCGCCTCGACCTGCTGGCCCAGGCGGCAGAGGGGTTGCCGGGGGTGCGGCTGGTCGATCCGGCGGGGGATTTCAGCGCGCTGTTGGCCAAATACCGCAACCGCGCCATGCTGCTGCTGGCCTTGTCGGCGGCGTTGATGGCCCCGTTGCTGGCGTGGCGCTATGGCATCAAGCGCGGGCTGTGGGTGATGCTGCCGCCGTCGTTGGCGGTGGTGTTGGCTCCGGCGGTGCGGGCTTTGGCCGGTGGGGCGTTCACCTTTTTCGACGCCATGGCCCTGGTGCTGGTGCTGTCGGTCGGCGTCGATTATGCGGTGTTCTGCGCCGAAACCTCGGGGTCGCGCAAGCCGGTGACCATGCTGGCGGTGGCGATGGCGGCGTGCACGGCCTTGATGTCGTTCGGCCTGTTGGCGCTGAGCGATGTGCTGGCGGTGCGCCATTTCGGTTCCACCATGCTGGTCGGCATCCTGCTGGCCTTTCTGCTGGCGCCGCTGGCGCGCAGTGGCATGGGCTCCGTTCGATGACTTTTCACCTATCCGATTTGGTGTATTCTCTGGCCGCCCTATCCAGCCGAAGAGGTTCTTTCTTGCACCGCCGGGCCGCTATTTCCATTGCCGCCGTGATGCTCGCCCTTGCGGGTTGCGCCCAGACTCCCGCCGCCCTACCGCCGGGCACGGTGCGCATCGCCCCCGATCTGACGCTGGTGCTGCCGCATCCCGGCGAGTTGGGTCAGACCCTGGAGGTCACCCAACTGGTGACGGCGCATTACGGCGAGCGGACCTTCGTCTTCGAAGGCCATCTCAGCGCCACTCCGGATCGTATCTTGCTGGTCAGCCTCGACGCCATGGGGCGCAAGGCGATCACAGTGACCTGGACCGATGCCGGTCTCGACACCGAGGTCGCGCCCTGGCTGCCTGACGGCATTCGCCCAGAGAACATGCTGGCCGACATCGTGCTTCTGTATTGGCCGGAAGCCAGCGTGCGGCACGCTTTGGCGGCGTCGCACGGAACGCTGGACGCTTCAAAGCAATCGCGGTCGGTGGGCGTCGGCGGCAAGGAGGTCATCCATGCCGATTACCAGCCGGGTGCCGGCGGCGATCCGTGGTCGGGCAGCCTGCGCTATCGCAATCTGCCCTGGGGCTACGAGCTAGAGGTTCAGTCGGCGCGGGTGAGCCCATGAGATTGTTTCTGCAAGACTGTGGCGTCGTCTGCCCGCTCGGTTCCGGCAAGGCCGAGGTGGCGCGCGCCTTGTTCGCCGGGTGCAGCGACGCCCTGGTCAGCCGCGAGGATCTGCTTCCCGACCGCGCCGTGCTGGTCGGCGCGGTGCCGGGCGATTTGCCTCCGCTGCCCGCCGGGTTGGAGGCCTTCGACAGCCGCAACAACCGCTTGATGCTGGCGGCATTGAACCAGATTACCGAGGCCGTCGAAGCCGCCGCCAGCCGTTATGGCCGCGACCGGGTGGCGGTGGTGTTGGGCACCAGCACCTCGGGCATTGCCGAGGGTGAAGCCGCCTTGGCCGCCTTCCGCGCCGATGGGGCATGGCCCCCTGCCTTCGATTACCGCCAGCAGGAAACCGGCAGTCTGGCCGAATGCGCCGCCCGTGCGCTGGGGCTGACCGGCCCGGCCTATACGGTGGCGACCGCCTGTTCGTCGAGCGGCAAGGTGTTCGCCTCGGCCCGCCGCTTGATCCGCGCCGGTCTGGCCGATGCGGCGGTGGTCGGCGGGGCCGATACGCTATGCCAAATGACCCTCAACGGCTTCGGCGCGTTGCAAGCCTTGTCGCAGACCCGCTGCAATCCGTTCAGCGCCAATCGCGACGGCATCACCATCGGCGAAGGTGCGGCGGCGTTCCTGCTCAGCGCCGAGCCGGGGTTTGTCGAGTTCCTCGGCATCGGCGAAACCTCGGACGCGCATCACGCGACGGCTCCCGATCCCGAAGGGCTGGGCGCGCGTGACGCCATGCTGCAAGCCTTGACCGATGCCGGGCTGACGGCGGCGGACATCGCTTATGTCAACCTGCACGGCACGGCGACGGCGCTGAACGACGCCATGGAAAGCAAGGCGGTGGCGGCGGTGTTCGGCGGGGCGACGCCGTGCAGTTCGACCAAGGGCATGACCGGCCATATGCTGGGGGCGACCGGCGGCGTCGAGGCGGCGTTCCTGTGGCTGGCGCTCAATCCGGCGACCAATCCCGACAGCCTGTTGCCGCCGCATCTGTGGGACGGCGTGCCCGATCCGGCCTTGCCGCCGCTGCATCTGGTGCCGCTGGGGACGCGTCTGCGGGAGGGGGCCATGCTGAGCAATTCCTTCGGTTTCGGCGGCAGCAATGTCGCTTTGATCCTGGGGCGGGGAGCCGTCTGATGCGCCCCTGCGCCACCCCCATCGCCGATCTGTTGCCGCATGCGCCGCCGATGGTGCTGCTCGACGACGTGCTCGGCTGGGACCAGGGACAGGTTCGGGTGGCGGTGACCATCCGCCCCGACTCGCCGTTCTGCGAATCCGGCCGGGGCGTGCCGGCGCATGTCGGCATCGAATACATGGCGCAAGCCTGCGGCGTTTATGCCGGGCTGGAGGGGCTGAGTCTGGGTCTGCCGGTGCGTTTGGGCTATCTGCTGGGCACACGGCGTTTCCAGGCGGCGGTGAGTTGGTTCCGTCTTGGCGAGCGGCTGGAAATCAGTGTCACCGAAGTATTTCGCGATCAGTCGATGGGGGTCTTCGACTGTCGTATCGACTGCGCCGGGTGCGAGGTGGCGGCGGCGCAGCTCAATGTCTATCAGCCGGAGGACGCGTCAGCGGTCCTTGGCGGCTCATCGGGGGAATGAGGGAAATGGACAGGACCATCCTGGTCACCGGCGCCAGCAAGGGCATCGGGCGGGCCATCGCCTTGCGGCTGGCGCGCGACGGCTTTCGCATCGTCGTGCATTACGGCAGCGACCAAGCGGGGGCCGAACAGACGCTGGCGCTGCTGCGCGAAACCGGCTCGGACGGGCGGCTGTTGACCTTCGACATCGCCGACCGCGAAGGCTGCCGCGCCGTGCTGGACGCCGACCTTGCCGCCTTCGGTCCCTATTACGGCATCGTCCTTAATGCCGGGATCGCCCGCGACAACGCTTTTCCGGCGATGGAGGACAGCGACTGGGACGCCGTGCTGGGAACCAACCTCGACGGCTTTTACAATGTGCTGCGGCCCTTGGTGATGCCGATGGTGTCGGCGCGCAAGGGCGGGCGCATCGTGACGCTGTCCTCCGTGTCGGGGCTGGTCGGCAATCGCGGTCAGGTCAATTACAGCGCCGCCAAGGCTGGCATCATCGGCGCGACCAAGGCGCTGGCGATCGAGATGGCCAAGCGCGCGATCACGGTGAACTGTGTCGCCCCCGGCATTATCGAGACACAGATGACGGCGGCACTCCCGCTCGACGAGGTCGCCAAGATGGTGCCGATGCGCCGCGTCGGCCGCCCCGAGGAGGTTGCCGGAGCGGTGGCCTTCCTGTGTTCGGACGAAGCCAG
>DATGZW010000655.1:0-7427 GCA_035297005.1 Patescibacteria group bacterium | reverse complement strand
CTGGCTGTACAAGGAAAAGGACCAGAAGGCGGCGATCATTTCGCAAGTTCAGAAGCCCAAGAACGGCAGCATGCCGGCTTGGTCCGAGCGCTTCGATGACACCACCATCAAGATGCTCACTGTCTATGTCCACTCGTTGGGTGGCGGCAAGTAAGCTTACGGACCTTCGGAGGGCGTCGCGGGATTTGTCCCGCGGCGCTCGCCGTCTTTCACCGGCCTCGCCCACGGCGCCGGTAGCAATGTGATAAAGTCATCGTCTTGCACGTGCATTCTCGATTATAGTCGCCCCCGCCAAAGGGCGCGGCCTTCCATCCCGGTTCTCGTCATAGCATGGGGACAATTGCAAGGGGGCGGATGCGAGAATCGCCGCCATTCGTTATTGGCAATAATTTCTGGAATTTAGGCCAGCCATGTCGTCACCGAGCGAATCCGCCGTCGGGAACGAACCCCCGCGCAATCAGAAGGTTTCCCTGTACGCCGATCACAACAAGGCGTATCCGCGTTATCTGAACAAAGGCCTGTTCCGTCAGCTCAAATGGGCGGCCATGGCGGTGTTGCTGGCATTTTACTGGCTGGCGCCGTGGTTGCGCTGGGATCGTGGTCTGGGGGCGCCGGATCAGGCGATCCTCGTTGATCTGCCCGGCCGCCGCGCCTACTTCTTCTTCATCGAAATCTGGCCGCAGGAAGTCTATTACCTGACTGGCCTGTTGATCATCGCGGCCCTTGGCCTGTTCTTCGTTTCCGCCTTGCTGGGCCGCGTATGGTGCGGGTTCGCCTGCTGGCAGACCGTCTACACCGATCTTTATGTGTGGATCGAGCAGCGCTTCGAAGGCGACCGCAACCGCCGCATCGCCTTGGACAAAGAGCCGTGGTCGCTGGCCAAGCTGGGCCGCAAGGCCGGCAAGCAAATTAGCTGGGTGTTGCTGTCGCTGGCCATCGGCTATGGCTTCGTTCTTTATTTCGACAACGCCTCCACGGTCACCCACGACCTCTTCACCGGTCAGGCCAGCAGCGCGCTTTACGGCGTGGTGCTGTTGATGAGCGCCTTTCCCTATCTGCTGGCCGGCTATGCGCGGGAACAGGTGTGCATCTATATGTGCCCCTATTCGCGCTTCCAAAGCGCCATGTTCGACGAACATTCGCTGATCGTCAGCTATGAGGCATGGCGTGGCGAACCGCGTGGCCGTCTGCAAGGCGGGATCCAGGGGCGCACGCCCGAGCAAGTGTTCGCCGGGCGCGGCGATTGCGTCGACTGCAAGATGTGCGTGCAGGTCTGTCCGACCGGTATCGATATCCGCGACGGCAGCCAGTTGGCTTGTATCGGCTGCGCCCTATGCGTCGATGCCTGCAACGCCGTGATGGATCGTTTCGGCCGTCCGCGCGGGTTGATTTCCTATGATTCCTCGGCCAACCAAGCCGGCCGTTCGCGCGGCGAGGCCGAGGCGCACACCAAGCTGTGGCGTCCGCGCACTTTCGTCTATCTGACGGTGATCGGTCTGGTCGCCACGGTCATGGTCTACACCTTCGCTACCCGCAAGACCTTCGACCTGAATGTCCTGCACGAGCGCTCGCCGGTTTATGTCGAACTGTCCGGCAACCGCATCCGCAATGGCTTCACCATCCGGATCCTCAACATGGTCCGGGGCGAGGGGCACTTCAAACTCGCCCTCGACGGGGTCAAGGATGCGACGATGGCTGTGATCGGAGTCGACGGCGAGGGGATGAAGGAAGTAGAACTGAACGTTACCGGTGACTCGGTGGGAACCTTCCATCTGTTCGTGACCGCGCCCAGTTCATCCCTGAACGACAAGCGCATGGATCTGAAGATGACGGTCACCAACCTGGATACCGGCAAGACCGAAAGCCATACCAATATTTTCGCGGGGCCGGATCAATGAACACAGCCGTAGCGCAACGTCGGTCGGGTTGGTGGTATCCCTACATCTTCGTTGGTGTGTTCGGGGTCGTGTTGGCGGTGAACCTGGTGTTCATGTATTCCGCCGTCCATACCTTCACCGGGCTTGAAACCCAGGAAGCCTATGACAAGGGCTTGGTCTACAACCAAGTCATCGCCCAGGCCAAGGCCCAGGAAAAGCTGGCCTGGACGGTCGATGCGACGCTGCTACCGGCCTCTTCGCCAGATGCCGCCAGCCACGAATCGAATGTGGTGGTCAGCTTCCTCGACAAGGACGGGCAACCGGTGAGCGGCCTGTCGGTCAAGGCGCAGTTCGTGCGCCCGACCATGGAAGGCTATGACACCGCAGCCGAACTGATGGAGCAAGGCGGCGGCCGCTATGTCGCCACCGTCAAACTGCCCCTGGCCGGCCAGTGGGAGCTGAAAGTGGCCGCCCATAAGGGTGAGATCGACTACAAACTCGGGCAGCGCGTCCTCGTTCCCTGATGACCGCTTGCGCCCATTGCGGTTCGGATGTCGGACCCGCCTCGCCGGCGGGTCCGGAGTTTTGCTGTCGCGGTTGCCAGGGCGCGTTCGCCTTGGTGCGCGGCATGGGACTTGACGGTTACTACCGCCGCCGCAGTATCGACCCCACCTTGCGCCCCTTGCGCCCTGACGATGATGTCGGGCCGATCGACTATGCCCCGCATGTGAAATTGGCCGAGGACGGCACTGCCTCGCTGCATTTGATGGTCGAGGGGATGCATTGCGCCGCCTGCGTCTGGCTGATCGAATCATTGCTGGCTAAACAGCCGGGGGTGATCGAGGCGCGCCTCAACATGACCACCCGTCGTCTGGTGGTGCGCTGGCAGCCGCAGGAGAACGACTCCAACGCTCTGTTGGAGCCAGTCAATTCCATCGGTTACCGCCTGCAGCCCTATGATCCGGCCCGCCTTGGCCGCGAGTCCGAGCGCCAGGAAAAGGAACTGCTGCGCGCCATGGCGGTGGCCGGCTTCGCCGCCAGCAATGTCATGCTGTTTTCCGTGTCGATCTGGGCCGGTGCCGATGGCAGCATGGATTGGGCGACCCGTTCGCTGTTCCATTGGCTGTCGGCGCTGATCGCCATGCCGGCGATGCTGTACTGCATCCGTCCCTTTGCCCGCTCGGCCCTGACCGCCTTGATGGCGGGGCGCACCAATATGGATGTGCCGATCACCATCGGCGTCACCTTGGCCTCGTCGATGAGCCTGTGGGAAACCATGCGCGGCGGCGAGCATGCCTATTTCGATGCCGCCATTTCGCTGCTGTTCTTCCTGCTGATCGGGCGTTACCTCGACAGCCGGGCACGTGGCCGCGCCCGCTCGGCGGCTGAGCATTTGCTGTCGCTGAATGCCGCTGCCGTCACGGTGCTGCTGGAGGACGGCAGCCGCCGCCTGCTGCCCCCCGATCAACTGACACTGGGGATGACCGTGCTGGTCGCGCCGGGCGAGCGCATCGGCGCAGACGGCACCGTGATCGATGGCGTTTCCGAGGTCGATACAAGCCTGCTGACTGGCGAGACCGTGCCGACCGAGGCCACGCCGGGGACGGCGGTGTTCGCTGGCACGATGAACCAGGCGGCGGCCCTGCGCGTCACCGTGACGGCGGTCGGCGAGCACACGCTGTTGTCGGAAATCGTCCGCATGATGGAGGTCTCCGAACAGGGCCGCGCCAAATATGTGGCTGTGGCCGATCGGGTGGCCCGCTATTACGCCCCGGTGGTGCATGTCATGGGGCTGACGACCTTCCTCGGCTGGGAAATCTTTACCGATACCCCGTGGCAGGTGGCGCTGCTCTATGCCGTGTCGGTGCTGATCATTACTTGCCCCTGCGCGCTGGCGTTGGCGGTTCCCGTGGTCCAGGTGGTTGCCTCCGGGCGGTTGCTGCGCCAGGGCATTCTGTTGAAATCGGCGACGGCGCAGGAGCGGCTGGCGCATGTCGATACCATCGTCTTCGACAAGACCGGTACGCTGACCCTGGGGCGTCCTGAATTGATCGCCGATGGTGGCTATAGCGACGAGGATTTGCGCCTCGCTGCCTCGATGGCCGCCGCCAGCAAGCATCCCATTGCCCGCGCCATCGCCCGTGCGGTGCAGGGCGTGGCAGTGGCCGACGGCGTGCGCGAAATTCCCGGTTGCGGGTTGGAGCGCGGCGAGATCCGCTTGGGGAGCCGCCGCTGGCTGGGCTTGGCCGAAGAGACCGGCGGCGAGGGTGGGCCGGAGCTGTTCCTGGCGCGCCCAGACCATGCCCCGGTGCGTTTCGCCTTCTCCGACCGTCCGCGTCCCGACGCTGTCGAGGTGGTGGAGACGCTGAAACGGCGCGGCTTCCGCATCGAACTGCTGTCGGGCGACCGCGCTGGCACCGTCGCCGCCATCGCCGCCGAGCTGGGCATCGCCGATTGGCGCGCCGCCTGCTCGCCCGCCGACAAACGCGACCGGCTGATCGAGTTGCAGGATCAGGGCCGCAAGGTGCTGATGGTCGGCGACGGACTGAACGACGCTCCGGCCTTGGCCGCCGCGCATGTGTCGATGTCGCCATCTTCGGCGGTTGATGTCAGTCAGACCGCCGCCGATGTAATCTTCCAGGGCCATCGCCTGGGGCCGGTGGTCGAGGCTTTGGCGGTGGCGCGCAAGGCCGGCTCGCTGGTTAGCCAAAATTTCGTCTTGGCCTTGTGCTATAACATGATCACCATCCCCATGGCGGTGATCGGTATGGTGACGCCGCTGATCGCCGCCATCGCGATGTCCTCTTCGTCGGTCATCGTCATTGTCAATGCGCTCAGATTGTCGCGCGGGAGGAACGGGTGACCGCTGTCTTGATGTTGATCCCTGTGGCCCTGGTGTTGGGCGCCATCGGGCTGGCGGCCTTCCTGTGGTCGCTGAAATCCGGCCAATTCGAGGATTTGGACGGTGCCGCCAACCGTATCCTGTTCGACTATGACGACGCCGAAGGTCCGCGTCCGATGCAAGACTCCCCCCCCAAAGACCCAAAGGTCTAGAGCCGTTCTTGCCTTCCTTGGGTAAGCGGTATAATCATCCCGGTCTGGCTCGGCAAAGATAGCGGCCAAGAAGGGCGGGCATGCCACCATTTGATTTGGTTGCGGAACGGGACAAGGGAGAGTCCGCAGGACTGCCCTGCGCCCAATGTGAGCAGGGTGATCTGGCCTTTTGCGCGGGCCTGTCCTCCGAGCATGTTCGTCGTCTGGTGTCGATCCTTGGGCAAGTCCAGGTCGAGCCGAATACGACTGTCTTCCGTGAAGGCGATCCGGCCCAGCACCTCTATTCCATCGGCACCGGGGCGGTGAAGCTGTACAAGCTGCTGTCCGACGGACGGCGGCAGATTACGGCGTTTCTGTTCGCCGGGGATTTCTTCGGCCTGTCCATGCATGGTGTCTACGCCTATACCGCCGAGGCGATGACGCCGGTGCATCTCTGCCGTTTTCCCCGCCGCAAGCTGGAAGCGTTGTTCGACGAGGTGCCCAAGCTGGAAAAGCGGCTGCTGGGGGCGACCATTCACGAACTGGCCTCGGCCCATGAGCAGATGCTGCTGCTGGGCCGCAAGACGGCGCGGGAAAAGGTGGCGACCTTTCTGGTGACGCTATGGGCACGGCTGGTCGGCGACGGCGAGCAGCCGGCGCAGATTACCCTGCCGATGAGCCGGTCCGACATCGCCGATTACCTGGGCCTGACCATCGAAACGGTCAGCCGCACCCTGACGGTGTTCAAGCGCGAGGCGTTGATCACCTTGCCCGACGCCAACCATGTGGCGATCAAGCAGCATGACGCTTTGGCGCGTATTGCCGAAGGCAGTTGACCTTTGGCGTCCCTCCCTGGACGCACTATGTCTTTTCGCATCCGCAAAATAGTTGTACAAACCGGCCCGGCTTCACCGTGGGTGCCGAGGAGGCTCCGATGAGCACCGAGATCAAAACCAAGCGTCAGACCATTCGGGATTTCCGCCTGCGCAAGGGTGGCGTCCCCATCGTCATGTTGACCGCCTATACTGCGCCCATGGCCCGCATGCTCGATCCGCATGTCGATGTGCTGCTGGTCGGCGATTCGCTGGGCATGGTGCTGTACGGCATGGACACCACCATCGGCGTCACGCTCGACATGATGATCGCCCATGGGCAAGCGGTCATGCGCGGCTCGTCCCAGGCCTGCGTGATCATCGATTTGCCGTTTGGCACCTATCAGGAATCACCGCAGCAGGCATTCCGCAGCTCGGCCCGCGTGATGGCCGAGACTGGGGCCGCCGGGGTCAAGCTGGAAGGTGGCGTCGAGATGGCCGAGACCATTGCCTTCTTGACCCAACGCGGCGTGCCGGTGCTGGCTCATATCGGGCTGAAGCCGCAATCGGTGAACGCTTTGGGCGGCTTTCGCGCCCAGGGCCGTGGCGCCGACGAAGCCGAGCAGATCCGCGCCGACGCCCGCGCCATCACCGAGGCCGGCGCATTCGGCGTGGTCATTGAAGGCACGATGGAGCCTCTGGCCCGCGCCATTTCCGCCGAGATCGCCATTCCCACCATCGGCATCGGCGCGTCGCCGAGCTGCGATGGACAGGTGCTGGTGACCGAAGACATCCTGGGTCTGTTCGGCACCTTCACCCCCAAATTCGTCAAGCGTTACGCCCAATTGTCCGAGCAGGTTGCGGACGCCGCCGCCGCCTATGCGGCCGAGGTGCGCGACCGATCCTTCCCCGGTCCCGAACATTGTTTCGGGGTCGCCCGCAGCGAGAGCTGACTATCATGACCGCATCAATGACATTCCCGATCGTCCGTTCTGTCGCCGAATTGCGCCGCCGTGTCGCCGTATGGAAAGCCGAGGGCCAGCGCGTCGCCCTGGTGCCGACCATGGGCGCTTTGCATGACGGCCATCTGACGCTGATCCGCCGCGCTCTTGAGGTGGCGGACCGCGTGGTGGCGTCGGTGTTCGTCAACCCCACCCAGTTCGGCCCGACCGAGGACTTCGCCGCCTATCCGCGCCGCGAAGCCGAGGACGCCGCCTTGCTGGCCGGAGCCGGCGCGCATGCGCTGTTCGCTCCCAGCGTGGCCGAGATGTATCCCGACGGCTTTGCCACCACGGTGACGGTCGCCGGTCTGTCCGAAGGCCTGTGCGGCAGCGTGCGCCCGGTGCATTTCGCCGGGGTGGCGACGGTGGTGACCAAGCTTTTGTTGCAGGGTCAGCCGGACGTCGCGCTGTTCGGCGAAAAGGACTACCAGCAGCTTCAGGTGATCCGCCGTCTGGTCCGCGACCTCGACATCTCGACGCAGATCGAGGGGGTGCCGACCGTGCGCGAGGCCGATGGCTTGGCGCTCAGCTCGCGCAACGCCTATCTGTCGGCGGCGGAGCGCGCCATCGCTCCGGCCATTCATCGCACCCTGTCGGCGATGGCCGCCCGCCTGTCGGACGGTGCCGCCGTGGCCGAGCAGGAGCAATGGGGCAAGGAACAACTGCTTCAGGCCGGGTTCCTGTCGATCGACTATCTGGAGGTG
>DATGZW010000654.1:0-16515 GCA_035297005.1 Patescibacteria group bacterium | reverse complement strand
TCCCGCGCGGCAGACAGAGCTATGCCTTCGGCGCGGTGGTGTTGGCCGGCGCGGTGCTTTGCGTCGGCTTGACCGGTCTGGCGGTGGCGCAGGCGTGGCTGTGGGCGCTGACGGTGGCGGGGCTGGCGGCCCCACTGTTGGCGCCACGGCGGCAACCGAGCCTGACGCATGCCGGGGTCTCGCCGATTGAGGTTGAGTGTGCGCCTTCGGTCCACTAATTTGGCCGTGGCCGATCCTCAGCCGCAGCCCGCCGAGACTGACCTCAGCGGGCTTTTCGCTATCAACGACGTGGTTGGACAAGATGGAGGCGTCATGCCTCCGTTCGCCGCAACACTAGGGAGAGGCTGATGAAGCCCAACGATATCGCCAGGGTGCAGGATTATTTGCGCCGGACTTTCGCCAATAACAGCCTGACCGTGGTGGCTCCGCCCAAGCGTGGCGGTCCCGTCGAGGTGATGGTCGGCGACGAGTTCATCGGCGTGCTGCACCGTGACGACGACGAGGGTGAAGTGTCCTATTCGCTGGTCATGACCATTCTCGACATCGATCTGCCGCCGGCTGCCCCCGTGCCCGGCAAGACCAAGTAAGCCATCCGACCGCGCTTGGACGGGACCGGAACGCTGGATTGGCGCGACGGCGCCGCCCCCCGGTTCGGGTTCCGTCCATAGCTGCCGTTCGTATTGGAGTATTCCGTCATGGCTCGCAAGAAGCCCACCACCATCGCCGAGTTCGCGCTGTTCGACGTTCTATACGAGGATGGCACTCGCAGTTCCAACCGCAAGGTTCCCAATTCGGAACTGGGCGGCCTGGACGGCGATGCTCCCGCCCTTGACATCATCGAGGCGCAGGACAGCAAGATCGGCGAATTGTCGGGGGCGCCGCGCCCGCGCATTGCCTCGCTGTCTCGCAGCATCCTCCCCAAGATCGCGAAAGGCGCGTCGCCGTTTTCCGCCGCTGCACGATAATGCTATCCTGACTGGCAGCGACGCCCAGGTCGGATAAGGAGGAAACATGCCGCTTTATAACTATCGGTGCACTTCTTGCGAGACGACGTTTGAAATGCTGGTGAGATCATCCGACATTCCGGCCTGTCCGTCCTGCGGCAGCGAGGCGTTGGAGCGGCAGGTGTCCTCGCTGGCGCCCGAGGCCAAGCTGCCGGGGAAAATCGCCGAAGGCCGCACTCAGGCGGCGCGCGAAGGGCATTTTAGCAACTACAAAGCCTCGGAACGCCCAAAGGGCCGCTGAAACAGGCGGTCAGTCGTCCGCCGGCGCCCAACGTTCGGCGGGCAGGCGCAGGGTGACGGTGGTGCCCTGACCTGGAACGCTGGTGATTTCCAAATCGCCGCCATGCAGTTCCATGAAGGCCTTGGACAGCGGCAGGCCCAAGCCGGTGCCGTCATATTTGCGGGCCAGACCGGTATCGACCTGACCGAACGGCTTCATCACCGTCGGCAAATCTTCCATGGCGATGCCGATGCCGGTATCGACGATATGGATCACCGGGCAGCCATCCTCCGCGCTGGCGGTGACGGTGATGCTGCCGCCTTGGGCGGTGAACTTGACGGCGTTCGACAGCACGTTCAGCAGCACCTGCTTCATGACCCGGTTATCGACGGTCACATTAAGATCGCTCTGGGTGATCAGCATGCTAAGCCGATGATCCTTCTTGGCGGCGGCGGGTTTGACCAGCCGTACCGCCGATTCGATCAAATCGCTCAATCCCACCCGTTCCTCGCACAACACCACCTTGCCGACTTCGATGCGCGAGACGTCGAGGATGTCGTTGATGATCTGTAACAAATGATGCGCCGAATCGTTGATCGATTTGACGTAATCAACATAAATCGGGTTGTCGATGGAGCCGAACAGCTCGCACAGAATCAGCTCGGAAAAGCCGATGATGGCGTTGAGCGGGGTGCGTAGCTCGTGGCTCATATTGGCAAGGAAGGTGCTTTTGGCGCGGTTCGACGTCTCCGCCACCTCACGGGCCAGACGGGCTTCCTCTTCGGCGGCGCTGCGCAGGGCGACTTCCAGACGCAGGGTCTCGGTGCGCTGCAGGACGGCGGCTTCCAACTCGTCGTTCGAGCGTTGCAGCACCAGCTTGGCCTGCTTGCGGCGGGTGACGTCGCGGCAGATGGCGGCCAAGCCGGTGATTTCGCCACGCTGGTCGCGGATGGGGATGCGGGTGGTGGACAGCCACAGCGGCTCGGCGCTTTCGGCTTGGATCACCACTTCCTGATCGACGATGGCAGCGCCGGTGTTGATAACTTGCAGTTCTTCCGCTTCGATGGCGGCGGCATGCGGTCCCGGCCGTAACTCGCTAAGGGTGTGCCCCACCGCTTCGGCTGGACCGGCCAACCCGAGCAGGCGGGTTTCCGCTTCGTTGACGCGCTCGAAGCGCAGGGCGGTGTCCTTGAAGAAGATGGCGTCGGGGACGTTGCGCATCAGCGCTTCCAGCATCCCGCGCTCATGCTCCAGGCGCTGGGCCAGACGGTATTGCTGGGCGGCGTTGGTCACCACCACCCGCAAATCGATGGGGTTCCACGGCTTGGCCACATAGGCGTTGATGTGGCCTTGATTGATGGCGCGGGCCAGCGCCTGCACATCGGTATAGCCGGTCAGCAGCACCCGCACGGCGTCGGATAGCGGCTGGGCCAGATGGAAGAACTCGTCACCGCTCATCTCCGGCATGCGTTGATCGGAAATGATTACGCCGAAGCGTTCCTTCGCCAGAATCTCCAGCGCTGCGCGGCCGCTGCTGGCGGTGCGGACGATGAAATCATTTTCCAGCAGATCGACGATGGAGGTAAGTATTTGCGGTTCGTCATCGACCACCAGGATGGCGACTGCGCCCTGTTCCAGCGTCATTGAGGCTCCCTTGAATTGGGTATCTTAAGGGGGCTCATCAGGTCAAGTCCATGGGGATCAGGATGCGGATCTCGGTGCCCAGGCCGATTTCGCTATCGACCTCGATGCGGCCCCGGTGCGACTGAACGATGCCATAGGAAATCGCCAGCCCCAACCCGGTGCCTTGGCCGACCGCCTTGGTGGTGAAGAATGGGTCGAAGATGCGTTCGCGGATGTCGGCGGGGATGCCCTGGCCGGAGTCCTTGACCGAAATTTCGAAGAAGCCGTCGTCGCGCCGCGCCGTGCGCAAGACGATGGTGCCGTCCCCCTTGATGGCGTCGACGGCGTTGGCGACGACGTTCATCAGCACCTGATTGAGCTGCCCGGCATAGCAGGACAGCATGTTGTTTTCGGCGAAGTCGCGCACCAGGGTGATGCGTTCGGACATCTTGTGGCGCAGGAACAGCACCACCGATTCGAAGGCCTCGCGCAGATCGATGGTCTTGAACTCGCCCTCGTCCAGGCGTGAGAAGGTGCGCAACTGCACGACCAGATCGCGCACGCGGTCCAGGCCTTGGCCGCTATCGGCGATGCGGGCGCCGATCTTCTCCAGCCGCCGCGCCGTGCCCTCGGTCAACTGGTTGCCGGGGTCGGCGGCGACCTCGTCCAGCCATTGCTGGATGGTGAAGACGTTGCTCAGGGCGAAGGACAGCGGGTTGTTGATCTCATGCGCGATGCCGGCGACCAACTGGCCGAGCGAGGCCATCTTTTCCGACTGGATCAGATGCAACTGCGCTTCCTTCAGCTTGCGGTTGGTGTCGGCCAATTCGGCGTTGGCTTTCTCCAACCCGGCGGCCAGCATCACCTTGGCCTCGGCGGCCTCCTTTTCGGCGGTGGCACGCAGGGCCTGCATTTCCTTGGCCTTGAATTCCTCGATGATGCGGCTGTTTTCCTCCAGCAGGAACTTACGGCGCAGCAGGGCGCGCAGGCGGGCGCGCAGCAGAGACATCTGGGTCGATTTGCCGACGAAATCATCGGCCCCGGCTTCCAGCGCGCGGGCGACGTTCTCTTTGTTCTCATAGGCGCTGATCATCAGGATGACGATTGGCGATTCGCTGGCATGGCGCTTTTTCGCCAGTTCCTGACAGACCTCGACGCCGTCGAGGTCGGGCATCACCATATCGACCAGCACGCAGTCGAAATCGTTCTGCTCCAGATAGTCCAGCCCTTCCCAGCCGGAATTTATCAGCGTGACCTCGCAGCCTTCCTCACGCAGTTCGGCGGCCAGGGTCTCGCGGTAGGTCTCGCTGTCGTCGATCACCAGCACCTTGGGGCGGCGGAAGCGCGGGCGGCTCATCTCGGATGGAGGCGCTTTGGCGCGAGCGGCGCAACAGGTTGTGGACGCGCAGCAGCAGGATCTCGGCGTCTTCCGACTTCGAGACGAAGTCGTCGGCGCCGCTTTCCAAACCGTGCATCTGCGTGGCCACCGCTTCGTCGGCGGTCAGCATCAGGATGGGGATGCTGCGGGTGCTCAGGTTCAGATGGATCTGGCGGCAAAACTCGTCGCCCTGAATGCCGGGCAAGTGATAATCGACAATCAGCAATTGCGGCAGACGGCGATTCAGCTCGTCCATCGCCTCTTCGGCGGTATAGGCGCAGACGGCGTCGAAGCCTTCCTGTTCCAGCAGAATTTGTAGTTTCAAGGCCTGCGTCGCCGAATCCTCGACGACGACGATGCGCTCTTGCGCCATCAGTTCCCCCTTGGCGCTGGTCCGCCGATCAATTGCAGCAGTTTGGGCGCGATCGCCGTCAGCGGCAGCGACTCGCGCACCGCCGCCAATTTCATCGCGGCGGCGGGCATGCCATAGACCACCGCCGTGGTTTCGTCCTCGGCGATGGTGTGGGCTCCGGCCCGGTGCATGTCCAGCATGCCGTCGGCGCCGTCGCTGCCCATGCCGGTCAACAACACGCCGATCCCCCGATTGCCCAAGTCCTGCGCCATGCTGCGGAACAGTACCGAGCCCGATGGACGCTGGTTACATTCCGGCGCGTCGGTGGGGGTACGCAACAGGCCGCCGCACAAGGTCAAATGGTGATCGGCGGGAGCGACATAGATGCACCCCGGTTGAGGCCGTTCGCCGGGGGTGGCGATGCGCACCTCGAACGGGGTGATGCCGCTCAGCCACGTGACGAAGCCTTCAAGGAAGCTGGCGGTGATGTGCTGCACCAGCAGGATCGGCAGCGGGAAGCCGGAGCCCAGCGCGGTGAACAACTGCACCAACGCGTTGGGGCCGCCGGTCGAGGCGACTACGCCCAGCATCTCTGCCGGTTGCTGGGACGGGCTGCGCGCGATGGCGCGCGGCGGGGCGGTCGCCGGGACGGAACCGAAATTCAGTCGGCGGTTGCCTTGGCGCACCACCTTGACCTGACTCATGATGGCAAGCTGAGTACACAGTCGGTTGGCAACGCTTTGATAGGCTTCGCTGGTGACGCCGACTGGCTTTTCCATCACCGCCAGGGCTCCGGCGCGCAAGGCATTCATGGCGATGTTCAGATCGTCGTCGGCGACGCTGGCCGCCACCACGACGATGGGCGTTGGCTGGCGTGACATGATTTGCAGTGTCGCATCCAGCCCGTTCATGCCGGGCAGGCGGATATCCAGGGAAATGACGTCGGGCGCCACCCGCTCCAGAACCTCCAGAGCGGCTTCGGCGCTGCTGACGGCGGCGACGACTTCCAGGCGAGGGTCGCTGTCGATGATGTAGTGCAGCAATTCGCGCACCACCAACGAATCTTCGACGACCAGGACGCGGACCTTGCTCATAAGATCTGCCTTATGGTTTCAAGGAGTTCTTGTTGGTCGAATTTGCGCTTCACCACATAGGCGTCGGCGCCGAGGGACAGGCCGCGTTCCTGATCCTCTTTCCGCTCCAGCGAGGTAACGACGATCACCGGGATGTCGGCCAGAGCGGGGTCGTTCTTGATCGCCTGCAACAGCCCGAAGCCGTCGAGGCGCGGCATCTGCACGTCGGTGACGACCAGATCATAGTGATCGAGGCGCAGCATGTTCAACGCTTCGACGCCATCGACGGCGACTTGCACGGTATAGCCATGCGCTTCCAGGATGCTCTTTTCCAGGGTGCGGGTGGTCAGCGAATCGTCCACCACCAAGATGACCGGCGGCCGGGCCTCGGCGGTGCGTTCGGTGGTCGATAGCGCATGCGCCGAGCTTTGCCGGCGGAAGGCTTCGACGATCTCGAATGGGTTGAGGATCAAGGCGATCGAGCCGTCTTCCAGCACCATGCCGCCCGACACCTTGCTGCCGCGCGTGGCCGGCAGGCCCAAACCTTTGATCATGCTGTCGCGCAGGCCGAGGAAGCCATCGACCGCCACGGCGACTCGGCGGTCGCTGTTGCGCAGAACCAGGGTCGGCACCAAGCCTCGGCTGACTTTGACGGTCGCATCGCCCAAGCCCAGCACCTGACCCAGCGCCAGTAATGGTACCTGCCGCCCGTCGATGGAGACCACCGAGCGGCCTTCGACGGTGGTCAGCTCATCCATTTTGACCCGGCACAGGCGGTCGATGCCGTCGGTGGGGATGCCATAGGTCTGGCCTTGGCAATTGACCAGGAACAGCCGTTGCGTCGCCACCGACAACGGTACTGACAGGCGGAAGCGGGTGCCTGCTGGACGGCGGGCCTGGACTTCGGTGGACCCGTTCATCCGCGCCGCCGTTTCCCGCACCACCGACAGCCCCATGCCGCGCCCCGACAGATCGGTGATGGATTTAGCCGTCGAGAAACCGGGGTCGAAGATGAAGTTGACGATTTGCTCGGACGGGCAGGTGGCCGCCGCCGTCGCCGTGGTCAGGCCTTGAGAGACCGCCTTGGCGGCGATGGCGTCGAGATCCAGCCCGCGCCCATCGTCCTCGACGGTGACCACCAGACGGCCATCCAGCACTTCGAACTTCAAGGTGATCTCGCCGACCGGCGGCTTGCCCTTGGCGCGGCGTTCGGGCGGCGTTTCGACGCCATGGCCGACGGCGTTGCGCAAAAGATGCAGGACCGGATCCTTGAGCGCTTGCAGGGCGAGGCGGTCGGCCTCGACTTCCAGCCCCAGCACCTTGGGCGAGATATCCTTGCCGGCGTCTTTGGCAAGATCGCGCAGCATCTTGCGGAAGCCGCCAAACACGCTGTCGGCGGGCACCATGCGCGCCTGACGCAGTTCCTGCTGCAATTCCTGGCCCAGTTGGCGCAGGGTCCAGCCGGTCTTGGCCTGACGGCGGCGGGTGGTGACGCCCAGGCGCTGCACGCTGCGCAGTTGCTGTTCGACCGCTTCGGCATGGCGGTTCAACACGGCTTCCTGGTCGGACTGCTTGGCTACCGCTTGCAGGGTCTTGCGCATGCGCTTCCAGGCGCCGTCCAACTCGGCGACTTGGTTGGTCAAGGCCGCCAGTTGGGCGCTCATCTGGCCTTGGTTGATGATCTCGGTCACCAACTCATTGGCCGAGCGCATCAAACGGTCGAGATGCGAAGCCCGCACCCGCACCGATTCGTCGGCCAGGGAAGGACGCGGCGGCTCCGGTGGCGGCGGGGTGGGGGCCGGCTCGGCCATCACCGGGCTGGGGACCATGAACATCGGCTGCGGCTCGGCAGGCGCGGCCTTATCGTCCGCCTCCGGCGCTGCCGGTGCGGGTGCCTCCAGCCCTTCGACCAGGGCGTCGATGGCGGCTTGCGCGGCGAGGGGATCCGCCGGACCTTGACCGGCGGTATAGGCGGTGACCCAATCCTCGATGGCGTCGAGCGCCTGATGGGTGACCGTCAGCACGCCCGCATCCAGGCTGCAACTGCCTTGCCGCAGCTTAGCGAACAGCGTCTCCAGCCGATGGGCGATGGCCTCGACGGGACGCAGATCGACGGCGCGCGCCGCTCCTTTCAGGCTATGGGCGCGGCGGAAGGTCTCATCCCATTCGGCAATGCGGCTGTTGCTCGCCCGGCCTTCAAGCTGGGTGAGGAGCGTGCGGATCGATTCCAGGTGTTCCTTGTATTCGACCTGGAATGCCGCCAGCAGCCTTTCGCGGATACCGATCAAGTGCGGTACTTCTCCATGGTCTTGGAAAGCTGCCCGCCCAGGACCGTCAGATTGAGCGAGGCCTTTTCCAACTCGCCGGTGCTGGCGGCGGTCTGCACGCTGGCTTGGCGGATTTCATGCAGGGCCTGCGTCACCTGCTCCAGGCCAATCTGCTGCTGATTGGTGGCGCCGCCGATTTGCTGGAAGGCATAGACGCTTTCCTGGATGTTGTCGGACATCTGGCGGATGGTCTGCTCCGACACTTCGGCCTTTTCGCGGCCCAGCTCGACGCGCTTCAGCGCCTCTTCGGTCAGCATGACCGAGGTGTTGATACCCTTTTGCGTCTGTTCCAGGATGCTGCGCACCTGCTTGGTGGCGTCCTTGGCCTGATCGGCAAGGTTCTTGATCTCGTTGGCGACCACCGAGAAGCGGCGGCCCTGTTCGCGGGCGTCGGCGGCTTCGATGGCGGCGTTGAGCGCCACCAGATTGGACTGTTCGGCGATCTCGTTGACGGTGGCGATGATCTCGCCGACCGCCTGGGTACGCTCGGACAGAGCGATGATGTTCTCGGCGACCATTTCGGCTTGCTCGCGGATCGATTCCATGGCGCGGCTGGCGTCGTGAGCGGCCTGCAAGCCGGCGATGCCCGAATTAGACACCGCTTCGGCGGAGGCGACCACTTGGCGGGCGCGGTCGGCGACCTGCTTGCCGGATTGGCTGATTTCCTCGACGGTCGAGGTAATCTGTTGCACCGCCGCCGCCTGTTCCTTGGTGTTGGCGGCTTGCTGTTGGGTCGAGGCGAGAATCTCGGCGGCGGCCGAGCTGAGGTTTTCGGTGGCGGTGTGCGAATTGATCGCCACTTCGCGCAAGGTCGTCAGCATGGCGTTGAAGGCGCAGGCCAGCTTGCCCACTTCGTCGCCGGTGGTGACCGCCAACGGCTCCAGCTTCAGATTGCCGTCGGCGATGGCGGTGGCCATGGCGACACAGCGCTCCAGCGGGCGCACCAGACTGGCGCTGATAAGCCAGCTCAAAACGATGCCGGCAAAGGCGACGAAGATGCCGAACAGCGCCTCGGCGCCGATCAGGGTCTTAGAATGCTGGTCGGTGATGCGTTTCTGGGCTTTCACCGCTTCGGTGGCGGCGTCCGACAACTGGTTCGACAGATCGACCAAAGCATCGCGCGCGGCAGCGCGCTTGGGATCGTTGTCGGCCATATGCAGGAATTTGTCGGCGTCCGCATCCAGGCGCTTGGCCAGGGTTTTCTGATCGATCAGGTACTGACGGAACTCCGGTGTGCCTGCCGGCTGCACGGTGAAGTGGTGCGAGGCGTCCAGCGGATCGACGGCCGGGCCGCCATCGGCCAGGGCATCGGCGAAGTCGATCAGCTGCTTCATCGTCGCCTCGCGGTCGATGCGCATGCCTTGCGAGTTCAGCACGACTTCCTTGATAAAGCGCTCTGCCAAGGTGCGCTGGCGGCGACAGATGTCGCTCAGCATCTCGTCGGTGTCCTTGGAATTGATGGTGTAGGCAGTGAAGGCGACCATGGCGCCGATCATCACGCTAAACAGCATCGACACGATGATCAGCTTGCGACCCAGGCCGATACGAAGCCAAATCGGGAAGTTCTGTGGTGCGTTCATGAGCAAGGCGCCTTCAAGGAGTCGTTGAGTAACCGGCGACAACGTCGCGGAAAATGTCGAGAGCGAAAATCTGGTCGATATCCAACAGGATAACGTCGGTGGTCGTCATGCCTTTGACGTAGCGCCCCAGCAGGGCGGCGCCGTCGCTGGGCAGCGACAAGGCGGCCAGATCGACAGGGGCGATGGCGTCGATGGCGTCGATGCGCAAGCCGACCTCTTGCCCACGCCCGCGCAGGAACAGCACCAACTGCTCGGCGGCGGCGTTGTCGGGGATCGACAGCAGGCGATGCAGATTGAGCACCGGGCGGATTTCACCGCGCAGGTTCATCACCCCCAGCAGGTGTTCCGGCATGCCGGGGACGCGCACCCATTTGTCGAGCGGCAGCACCTCGGCCAGATCGCCCAGGGCGATGCCATAGCGTTCCTGGCCCAGGCGGAACGATAGCACCGCTTCGCCGGCCTGGGTCTCGGCGGGGTCGGCGCGGTTGGCGGCAAGGCGGCGGGCGCGCTGGGCAAACACTTTTTCCAGAGCGGATTGTTCGTTGTGTTCACGCGCGGCGTCATCGGTCAGCTCATGGAGCCGCCGGTGAACCTCTTCCCAGTGCAGGGTTTTCTCGTCACGCCTCATTGGGCGCCCAACATATCAAGGTGGATAACGACCATCTCTTTCAGTTGCGCGGCGGTCAGCCCGTCGGCTTCGGCCAGCACTTTTCCCTCGTCGATCTTTGTCAGCAGCCCCAGCGCATTGCGGAACGATCGCCCCGCCTTGCCTCGGTCCCCCAAGCGCAGCCCCAGCAATCCCAAATGATAATGCGGGAGGATGAAATTGCGGTCCAGGTAGATCGCACGCCGCAACGCCTGTTCGCTGTCGGGCAGGCGTCCCATCTGCTCCAGCACCATGCCGTGATAATGGTGCAGCACAGGGTCGAGCGGTGCGTCCTCCAGCATCTGGCAGCACAGGGTTTCGGCTTTTTCCCAGGCCCCGCTGTCGCCCAGCCCCACCAATTCGATCATGCGCGGATCGGCTGAAGGGGTCGGAGGCAGCGCCGGCGGGTGTTGCTGCGCAGGCGGAGCGAGGACAAGACGCGGGGGAGGAGCTGCTGTCCGTTTCAGTGGTGGCGGAGGCGGAGGCTGATCCGCAGTGCTCGGCGGCACCCAGGGGCGCGGCTCGCTCCTGGCCAGTTCCTCGCGCGGAACCTTTTGATAGATCACCGCGCCGGGGCTGTTGACGGTGCGGAAGTCACGAAACAAATCCACGTTGGATTCGGCATGTCCCATGATCAGCCAGCCGCGATCGACCAGGGTGTCGTAGAAACGCGGCAGCAGTCCGCGCACGGTTTCCTGGCTGAAATAGATGATGACGTTGCGGCAAATGATCAAATCGAAGGCGGCAAGGTTGTTCAGCACCGAGGGAAAGGCGTTGGTGATCAGGTTGTGATACTGGAACGTCACCATCTCGCGGTATTCGGGATTGATCAGCCACTGCTTGCCGTGTTTGGTGAAGCTGCGCTGCTTGACCTCTTCGGGTACGGCGCGGAAGGCCCATTCGTCATAGCGTCCCTCGCGGGCGCGGGCGAGGAACTTCTGGTTGATGTCGGTGCCCAGCACATTGATGTTCCATCCCTCGATACGCGCGCCGAAATGCTGGCGCAGCAGGATGGAGATGGAATAGGGCTCGGGGCCGGTGGCGCAGCCGGCGCTCCATACCCGCAGGCGGCGGACGTCGCGGTTGCGTTCGATGATCTCGGGGAAGATGGTGTCGCGCAGGGCGTCGAACTGCTCGCGGTGGCGGAAGAAATAGGTCTCGCCGATGGTCATTTCGGCGATGGCGGCGTCGAGTTCGTCCTGGCCGTTGCCGGGATGGTCGAGGATCGCCAGATAATCGGCACAACTGGTGCCGAGCGCCTTCAGCCGGATGCCGACGACGCGGGCCAAATCGATGTCCTTGTCGGCATAGAACACCATCCCCGTGGCTTCGATCAGGAAGGCCTTCAGGCGGGGAAACAGGGGATCCTGAACCAACTGCTGCTCGGTGCGGGCTTTCACGGGGCGGCAACCTCGGCCATCGCCGCGATGCGTTCCTGCATCTGTTCTTGCAACTCCTCCAGCCGGGCGCGTTCCTCCTCGATCAGCAGGCGGCCGGCGGAGAGGATATGCACCAGCCCGCGGCCATCATCCCAGGCACCGGTGGCGCAGTCGTTCAGGGTGGTTCCCGCTGCCAGGGCCATGTCGCTGTCGGGCGGAATCTCGCGGACATTGACCACTTCATCGACCATCAAGGCCAAGGATGGCGTGCCGCGCAGCACCACCAGCGCCGTACTGAGGTCGAGTGGGCTGGCTGGCAGTCCAAACAAGCGGTCCAACCGCACCACCGGCACGCCAAAGCCGCCCAGATTGAGGAAGCCGGCGATCACCGGCGGCAGTCCCGGCGGCTGCGACAGCGAGGCCATCGGCGTCACCTCCTGTACCTGAGTCGTCGGCAGGCAGCAGCGGCAATGGGAGACGCGGAAAATCAAGACCTTCATACTGCCGCCTGTCCCACCGCGATAAGGGTTTCCGCCCGGACGCTACCCTTGTTGACGGCTTAGTTCAATCGTCATAAGTCGGTGGGCTGGCGTTCGCGGCTTGGCGACACGACATGCAGACCACCACCACGCAGGGGAACTCCGATGACAATGCCGCACGAACACCCGCTCTTTACCGCTCAACGCAAGCAGGCTAAGGGCAAGGTGGTTTCCGCCGAGGAAGCGGTACGCCTGATCCGTGACGGCGACACCGTGGCCACCGGCGGCTTCGTCGGCATCGGTTTCGCCGAGGGCATCGCCGTGGCGCTGGAGCAACGCTTCCTGGCCGAGCAGGCCCCGCGCGGGCTGACCTTGGTCTATGCGGCGGGGCAGGGCGATGGGGCCGAGAAGGGGCTTAACCATTTCGGCCATGAAGGCTTGGTCAAGCGTGTCGTCGGCGGCCATTGGGGGCTGGTGCCCAAGCTGCAAGCCCTGGCCATCGCCAATGTCATCGAGGCTTATAATCTGCCGCAGGGGGTGATTTCGCATCTGTTCCGCGACATCGCCGGCGGCAAGCCGGGACAACTCAGCCGCGTCGGCCTGGGCACCTTCGTCGATCCTAGGCATGGCGGCGGCAAGATCAACGCCGGCACCACAGAGGATCTGGTCGAGCTGATGGTTCTCGGCGGCGAGGACTATCTGTACTACAAGGCCTTCCCCATCGATGTGGCGATCCTGCGCGGCACCACCGCCGATGCCGACGGCAACGTCACCATGGAGAAGGAGGCGCTGACGCTTGAAGTGCTGTCGATAGCCATGGCGGTGCGTAATTCCGGCGGTTTGGTCATCGTTCAGGTCGAGCGTCTGGCCGAGCAGGGCAGCCTGCCGCCGCGTCAGGTCAAGATCCCCGGTATTCTGGTCGATTGTGTGGTGGTGGCGCAGCCCGAGCATCACTGGCAGACCTTCGCCACCGTCTATAATCCGGGTTTTTCCGCCGAACTGCGCGTACCTGCCGATAGTCTGGCAGTTATGCCGATGGGCGAGCGCAAGATCATCGCCCGCCGGGCCGCCATGGAATTGCAGCCCAACAGCGTGGTCAATCTGGGCATCGGCATGCCGGAAGGCGTGGCCGCCGTGGCCAACGAGGAAAAGATCATCGATTTGATCACCCTGACCGCCGAGCCCGGCGTCATCGGCGGTATTCCCGCTGGCGGGCTGAACTTCGGTGCCGGCACCAACATCCAGGCGCTGATCGACCAGCCTTATCAGTTCGATTTCTATGACGGCGGCGGTTTGGATTGCGCCTTCCTGGGGCTGGCCCAGGCCGACCGTGAGGGTAATCTCAACGTCAGCAAGTTCGGCCCCAAACTGGCCGGCGCGGGCGGGTTCATCAATATCAGCCAGAACGCTAAAAAGGTGGTGTTCGTCGGATGCTTCACCGCCGACGGCTTGCGGGTGGCGGTCGAGGACGGCCATTTGCGCATCCTTACCGAGGGGCGCACGCGCAAGCTGGTCGAGCAGGTCGAACACCGCACCTTCAGTGGTAGTTACGCGCTGAAGCGGGGGCAGCCGGTGCTGTTCGTCACAGAACGTTGCGTTTTCGAACTGACATCCGATGGCATGGTTCTGGCCGAAGTGGCACCAGGAATCGATGTCGAGCGCGACATTTTAGCGCAAATGGGCTTCAGACCGATCGTTCGGGAGCCTGTTTTGACCATGGACCCTCGCATTTTCCGCGCCGAGCCGATGAATTTGCGAGATGACCTGTTGCGGGTGCCGCTGGCTGACCGGCTGGATTATGACCCGGCGCAGAACATTCTGTTCCTTAATTTCGAGAAGCTGGCGGTGCGCCGCCAAGCCGATGTGGACGCCATCGGCCATGCCGTGCGGGCCAAGGTCGAGCCACTGGGCCACCGCGTCGCCGCCATCGTCAATTACGACGACTTCACCGTCGCCCCCGAAGTCGAGAACGCCTATCTCGACATGGTGCGCGACGTCGTCGAACGCCATTACACCAGCGTCACTCGCTACACCACCAGCGCCTTCCTGCGCGCCAAACTTGGTGATGCCCTTCGCCGCCGCGACGTCGCCCCGCATGTGTATGAATCGGCCGAGGAGGCGCGGGCGCATTTGCACCTGTAGATATGTGAGTGCGGCCTATGCCCTACCGCAAACAATGCCCCACCACCCCAAGCGGCGGCGGCAGAATGTCTTCGCCCAAAGCGGCGCGCAGATCGCGTTCGATGGTGCGGCAGAGCGAGGCCAGCGGCAGGTCGTTGGGGGCGATGCCGAAGGGTTCCTCGATCTCGTCGCCTAGGGCGTCGAGGCCGAAGAAGGTGTAGCTGACGATGGCGACTACGAACGGCGTCATGAAGCCGATGGTATCGACCAGTCCGAAGGGCAGGGCGAAGCAGTATAGATAGGCCGTGCGGTGCAGTAGCAGGGAGTAGGAGAACGGCAGCGGCGTGTTCTTGATGCGCTCGCAGCCGGCCTGGATGCCGGCGATGGCGGCGACGTGGCTCTCCATCTCGGCGACCAGCATCGGATTGGCGCGGCCTTTGGCCAGTTCGGCGGCCAGTTCGGCCGACATGCGGCGAACCAGGGCGTCGGGACGGTTATGCGCGGCGGCGACGCTGGCGCGCTCGGCTTCGTCCAACATTTCAGCGATCTGCGGCGTGGGATCGCTATCGCGCAGATGGTGCTTCAAGGCATAGGGAAAGGCGATGACCCGATAGATCAGCCGCTGCTGACGGGCGGCGTCGAGGTCGGGCAGGTAATATAGCATCTGGCGGGCTAGCGTACGGCAGTCGATGACCAGATGCCCCCACAGCTTGCGGCCTTCCCAAAAGCGGTCGTAGCTGGCGCTGTTGCGGAAGCCGAGAAAGATCGCCAGGGCCAGACCGATCAGGCTGAAGGGGATCGGCGTCAGGGTGATCTTCTGCGAAAACAGCACGCCATGCGCCCAGGTGACGGCGCCCGAAAGTCCGATGGTCACGGCCATCGGCGCCAAAATCCGTGGCACGATCGAGCCGGTGAGGGTGAAAAACAGCATGAGGCCGTGCGGCCTGCTTCGAACGATCATTGGCTCATTGAGTGGTTGTTTTTGGGGAGTCGTTGGGGCATCCTAGCACATCGGGTTATCATCCGCCAAAACGGTGATGCGACCCGCCCACGCTGCTGTCATACTCGTTTTGTACTTGCTTATTGGGCCTTGCGGGCTCATATACGTTCGACAAAATTCACTTTGGGTTCGCCCGCCATCGCCTATCGGTGTCCGGTTCTGGTGTCTCCCAACTGAAATTGTGGCTCGAAGAAATTTCATTCTTTGAGCAACGCCAGACTGGGAGGATCTTCTATGTCCGCTGGCATCGTTAAGTGGTTTAACGCCACCAAGGGATATGGTTTCATCACGCCGGAAGATGGTGGACAGGACGTATTCCTGCATGTCTCCGCGGTCGAGCGTTCTGGTCTGTCTGAGGTGAATGAAGGACAAAAGCTGTCTTTCGATCTTCAGCAGGGCCGCAGCGGCAAGTCCGAAGCGGTCAACATCAAAGCCATCTAAATAAGTATTCCGGCAGCCCTTTGGGGCGCCACTGGAAAGAAACAAGACTTGGCCAAAGAAGACCTTATCGAATTTGAAGGCGTCGTCAGCGAAGTGCTGCCGGATGCTCGTTTCCGCGTGACCTTGGAGGGCGGGCATGAAGTGCTCGCCTATACCTCGGGGCGCATGAAGAAGAACCGCATCCGCGTCCTTGCTGGCGATCGGGTGACGGTTGAAATGACGCCCTACGACCTGACGAAAGCGCGGATTAACTTCCGCCATAAGGACGAGCGGGGCGCTCCGCCTGGTAACAGGCCGCCCGTGCGCCGTTCTCGGTGATGCGGGCTACCGCCGGAATCGATGCGTCGATTCTGGCGGCCCCATCCCTCTATAGAAAGAATATCGTATCATGACTGCTTTTTCCGAACTCGGCCTAGCCGAGGCGGTTTGTCGCGCCGTGGCCGCAGAAGGCTACACGGCGCCGACTCCGATTCAGGAGCAAGCCATTCCCTTCATCCTGGCAGGCCGCGACCTGCTGGGTGTCGCCCAGACCGGAACCGGTAAGACCGCCGCCTTCGCGCTGCCGGTCTTGCAGCGTCTGGCCGAGGGTAATGTTCGTTTGGCCCCCAAGACCGTGCGTTGCCTGGTTCTGACCCCCACCCGCGAATTGGCGGTTCAGGTCAGCGATTGCTTCGCCACCTATGGCCGCAACCTGCAACTGCGCCGCACCTCGATCTATGGCGGCGTCGGCATGAACCCGCAGATCCGCGCTTTGGGCATGGGCAACGACATCATCGTCGCCACGCCAGGCCGTCTGCTCGATCTGGTCAACCGGGGTTACGTCAAGCTGGATTGCGTCGAGACGCTGATCCTCGACGAAGCCGACCGCATGCTCGACATGGGCTTCCTGCCT
>DATGZW010000653.1:0-4319 GCA_035297005.1 Patescibacteria group bacterium | reverse complement strand
CAGCAGCAGCCATCCCCCGTATCGTCCGCTTGACGTCATTTCAACCGCACGGCATGTCGACCACTCGCAACTTGCTCGCGCATCCGTGAGTGTTGCGTGCATTAAGCATCACGTTTCATGATTGCCCCAAATCCCGTCGGTTCCGACGGGGTTTTTTCCCATCTCGTTGCCGGCCTGACAGGTAAGACTTACAGATGGAAACCCCAGGCCCTGCCTCCTTCTTCCCGCCCATAAGCCGACGACCGGTGTTGATCGGCCTTAAACCGGCCGGCCACGCCGCTAACCGATCCTTGACGAAATCGGGCGCAGCATGGACTGTTCAGACGACGCATCCGCGTATCTCCGTCCCTCTGGCGCAAGGACTGCCGGCATGACGATCAAAGGCAACGGCCCCTTTCCTACCGCGCGCGACGACGCCAAGCTGGCCGAGCGGTTGGAGGATCATCCGCAGGCGACCTCGGCGTCGTTCCGCTTGGCCTACGAGGATGTCGATTTCCTGCTGCGCGAAGATCTGCGGCCAGTACGGTTGCAGTTGGAGTTGCTTAAGCCTGAATTGCTGCTCAAGGAAAACAACATTCATTCGACCATCGCGGTGTTCGGCAGCGCCCGCATCCACGATCCCGACACCGCCGCCGCCGTGGTCGCCGAGGCAGAAGCCGACGCCCGCGCCAATCCCGGCAACGCCGACAAGGCCCGCCATGTCGGCGTCTCGCGCCGCATGTTGGCCAATGCCCGCTATTACGAAGAAGCGCGGCGGCTAGGGCAAATGGTGTCGTCATCCTGCGCCGGCCCCGATGTCTGCGACTTCGTCGTCTTGACCGGCGGCGGCCCCGGCATCATGGAGGCGGCCAATCGCGGAGCCGACGACGTCGGCGCCAAATCGATCGGCCTGAACATTGTACTGCCGCAGGAACAAGCGCCCAATTCCTATGTGACGCCCGAGCTGTCGTTCCAGTTCCACTATTTCGCCCTGCGCAAAATGCACTTTTTGCAACGCGCCAAGGCTTTGGTGATCTTCCCCGGCGGTTTCGGCACGCTGGACGAGATGTTCGAGGCGGCGACCCTGGTGCAGACCGGCAAGATCAAGCGCATCCCCTTCCTGCTGTTCGGCAAGGAGTATTGGGAACGCGTGATCAACTTCGAGACCATGGTCAGCGAAGGCATGATCGCCCACGAGGACAAAGACATCTTCAAATTCGTCGAAACCGCCGAGGAAGCTTGGCACCACATCGCCTGCTTCTGGGGGCTGAACGGCGATGCCAAACCCGCGGACGCCAGCCACGGCTGACAAGCCCCTTGCGGCCATCGCCGAGGGGTGATGGAATGCGGCCTGCGCGCCCCCCATGGGTCGCGGCGAGATGTGGAGACGACCGTGAAATATCTTGAAACGCCTGCCGCGTTCCTGGCCGCCATTTTCGTCGGCATTTTCGCGTTCGGCATCGGCCTGACCAGCCCGATTTGGCTAATCGTCAGCGGTCGTCAGCCGTTGGAGGCGATCCACGCCGGGACTCCGATCGTCGGCGCCACCATCATCGGCTTGATCATTACCGTGATCCTGGGCCTGATCGCCCACGGCATGCGCAAGCCGGTCGCGGTCGAACAGGAAGACACCACCCAACAGCGCACCGCGCCGATTTCACGCGGCAAGTCGATGGTCATCGAAGTGGTGGTGATGCTGATGTTCGTCGTCCCCCTGCTGACGATCATCGTCGGTTATCTGCTGCACAGCATCATCGACCTCGGCTCGCCGAGCTAAGGCGGCGATGACGGTCGGACTTCCCACCGAACGGGTGATTCTCGGACGGTTGGCCTTTGGCGCCAGCGCCGAGGACATGGCCCGTCTGCGCGCCCAAGGCGCCGAGCACTGGATCGACGAACAACTGGCCCCCGAACCGGGCGACGATGCCGCCACCGTTCAGCGTCTGGCCAGCGTGCGGCTGCGGGTCAAATACAATGCCGGCGACGGCTATGCGGCGGTGGACGAGCTGCGGCCGCTGACCTCGCTGGACAAGGATATCGCCGAGCTGTGGCCGCTGACCGACGGCAAGACCCCGGTGGCCGGCCCGGAACGCCAACTGCCGCGCCAAGAAGTCGCCGCCGCCACGCTGACCCGCGCCGTGCATTCGCGCTGGCAGCTACGCGAGGTTCTGGTCGATTTCTGGCATAACCATTTCAACATCAATGCCGCCGGCGACAACGCCCTGGCGGTCGCCCTGCCCGCCTATGACAAGACTATCCGCGCCCATGCCCTGGGCAATTTCCGCGATTTCCTGGAAGCCATCGCCACCAGCACGGCGATGCCGATCTATCTGAACAACCGCAACAGCCGCGCCGGCATCGCCAACGAAAACTATGCGCGCGAGCTGTTCGAGCTGCACACCCTGGGCCGCGACGCCTATCTGAACGATTTGTACAACCGCTGGAAAGACGTCCCCGGCGCTGTCCAGGGCGCTCCCGCCGGCTATATCGACCAGGACATCTACGAAGCCGCCCGCGCCTTCACCGGCTGGGTCATCGAAGATGGATCGGGCATCGGCGGCGGTCAGAAACTGGCCTCCACCGGGCGCTTCACCTATGTCGAAGCATGGCACGATAATTACCAGAAGCGGGTGCTGGCGACCGAGTTCGATCCGTTCCAGCCGCCGCAGGCCGATGGCCGCAAGGTGCTCGATCTGCTCGCCGCCCATCCGGCCACCGCCCGCTTCGTCTGCACCAAGCTGTGCCGCCGTCTGGTCGCCGACGAGCCTCCCGCCGCCTTGGTCGCTGCCGCCGTGCAGGTGTGGACTGACAACCAAAAGAAGCCGGACCAGATCAAGCGCGTGGTCGCCGCTATCGCCAAATCCAAGGAAATGGCAACCACCTTCGGCGCAAAAGTCAAAAGGCCGCTGGAACTGGTCGCCAGCTATGCGCGCGGGGCCGGCATCGACCTGCTGACGACCTCTGGCCTGATCGGCGAATTGGACAATAGCGGCCAGCGCCTATTCGGCTGGGCTCCGCCGACGGGGCATCCAGACAACATGGATTACTGGCTTAGCTCGCATGTGCTGCGGCACCGCTGGACGCTGGTCATGGGGCTGACCGAGAACTGGTGGGGCACGGGAGTATTCAGCCCCACCCGCAGCCTGACCGGCAACATCCGCGCTGACGAGGCGGTGGCGCAGTGGCATGGCGCATTGACCGGCATGCCGCCCAACCCTGCCGCCGTCGCCGCGATCCTCGACGGGATGAAGCTGCCGCATGACGAATTGCTCAATCAGCGCCCCGATTACGAGCCGCTGACCCGCCGCATGGTCGCCTATTGCGCCATGACGCCGACCTTCAACCTGCGCTAAGGCCGACGCCATGCTATCCCGCCGCGATCTTCTGAAAACCGCCGCCGCCGGTGCCATTGTCGCCCTGCCCGGCCTGCGCCACGCCGCCTTCGCCGCCGACGCCCAAGCCGCCACCGGCGATGCGCTGGTCGTGATCTTCCAGCGCGGCGGCTGCGATGGATTGTCGCTGCTGGCCCCCACCAACGATCCTGACTACATCGCCGACCGCGCCCCCGAATTGCGCGTGCTGGCCGACGGCGCCAAGCCGGGACGGGCGCTGAACCAGAGTTTCGCCCCCGCCATCGATTTCCGCCTGCACCCCGACGCCGCCCCCTTGGGCGAGTTGTACGACCAGCGGCAACTGGCGCTGATCCACGCTGCCGGCTTGGAGAACGGCACCCGCAGCCATTTCGTCGCCCAGGATCTGATGGAGCGCGGCGTCGCCGACGCCTCCAACCTCAAGGGCTCGCCGGATGGCTGGCTGACCCGGCTGATGGCGGCGCGGCCGACCGGCGGTATGCCGGCCATCGCCACCACGCCCTCGATCCCGGCGGCGCTGGGATTCCACGCCGACAGCCTGGCGATCCCTGATTTACGCGGTGGCCTGGCCCTGCCCGGCGGCCCGCAGCCGCACGACGTGCTGACTGCCCTTTACGCCAACGCCGCCGACCCGTTTAGCCGCGCCGCCCGCGACACTCTGCACGACATGGACGTCATCGACAGCCGCCTACCGCGCGGTCCCGACAGCAAGATTTTGCCCTATCTGGCCGAAGGCAACGCCGTCTACGAGGAAAGCGAGATCGGTCGCGGCCTGCAAACCGTCGCCCGCATCCTGAAGATGGATATCGGCCTGCAAACCGCCTGCATCGACATGGGCGGCTGGGACCACCACGAGAACATGGGCGGGCGATTCTCTGGTCTGGCCGGACAATTGGCGCGCGGACTGGCGGCGTTCTGGAACGACACCGCCCGCTATCATGACCGCGTCACCGTGGTGGTGATGACCGA
>DATGZW010000652.1:0-2048 GCA_035297005.1 Patescibacteria group bacterium | reverse complement strand
GAAGGGCTGCGCGCCTCTACCTTGCTGATGATCAGCCTTGCCGGCGGTATTGTCGGGGCGCTGCTGCTGATCTTCACCCCCGAACGCACCTTCGACGCCATCGTGCCGTGGCTGCTGCTGGCCGCCACCACCCTGTTCGCCACCAACAGGCGGCTGATTCCCTGGCTGAAGCGAAACGTGCATACCGGCCCGCATTTGCTTGGCGTGGTGCAATTCGCCATCGCCATTTATGGCGGCTATTTCGGCGGGGCCGTCGGCATCATGATGCTGGCCTTGTTCGGCCTGTTGGGGGTCAGCCAAATTCACGCCGCCAATGCGCTGAAGACCCTGTTGTCGGGGGCGCTCAACGCCGTGGCCGTGGTTTGCTTCATCTTGGCCGGCAAGGTCGAGTGGATCCCGGCGGGGATCATGGTGCTGTCGGCGGTAGCGGGGGGCTATGCCGGCGCGCGCGTCGCCCGGAGCATGAACCCGGAGCATATCCGGGCCAGCATCATCGTCATCGGCTTGGCGATGACGGCGGTGTTCTTCATTCGGCAATGAGATAAGGCAGAAGCTGGCGGCGACCCTGGGGATCGCCGCCTTACCCGCTCTTTACTTGAGGGTCGCCAGATAGGCGATCACGTTCTCACGACCGACGGGATCCTTGACGCCCGGATAGGTCATCTTGTTGCCGGCAATGAAGTCCTTGGGGCCGGACAGCCACTTGTCCAGGTTCTCGGCGGTCCAGGTCACGCCGGAGTTCTTGACGGCGTCGGAATACTTGAAGCCGTCGATGCTGCCGGCCTTGCGGCCAACCACGCCGAACAGGCTGGGGCCGACCAGATTCTTACCGGCGACCGGGGAATGACAGGCCTTGCATTGGTTGAAAATCTTCTCACCAGCGGCGGCGTCGCCGGCGGCGAAGGCGGGGGCAGCCGCCGAGATCATGGTCGCCGCGCACAGCGCCGCGAAAAGGGACCGAGTACCTTTCATGAGACTTTCCTTAATGCAATTTATGGGAAGAGAGACGCCGATGCCGAAACACCGCCCCACCCACCATCCCGTTCTGGGTTGGAGACGGTCGAGAAATTATACTCTCTGAGCCTTGCGGGGAAGCCCCAACCGAAGCCCGGCCTGGGTGGACTGCCCAATACGGTTGCGCCGCCGCCCTTTGGGATAGGCTATGATCCGCTTTGAAACACCCTTTGTCCGCGCGTAAGGCCTGTCGATCATGAGAGAAACCGATGCTGACGCCGCATGGCATGGACTGGCCTCCTGCGAGAAATGCGGTATTCGCGATCTGGTTCTCTTCGCCGACCTCGCCAACGAGGACTTCAGCGCCATTCATCTGCCCATCGAGGATATCTGGCTGCCGCCGGGGGCAGCGCTCTATCAGGCTGGTCAGGCGGCCGAGGCGCTGTTCACTGTGCGCGAGGGCTTGGTGAAGCTGGAGCAATATCTGCCTGATGGGGCGCTGCGCATCGTCAGTTTGGCCGGCGACGGCGATGTCGCCGGACTGGAAGCCACCGTGGCCGCCGCCTACGAGCATACGGCGATCACCTTGCAGCCAACCAAGGTGTGCCGTATCCCCAAGGAGGTGGTGGCCCGGCTGTCGCCGAAGCTGCATCGGCAGTTGATGAACAAGTGGTATGCCTCGGTGCAGCGGTCGCAGGAATGCACGCGCGAGCTATCGACCGGCAGTGCCCGTCAACGGGTCGCCCGGCTGTTCCTGCTGCTGGCTCCGGCTGCCGCCGAGCGCTGCCGGCTGTTCGGGCGCGAGGACATCGGGGCCTTGTTGGGCATCACCACCCAAACCGCCAGCCGTATCGTCGCCGAGTTCAAGCGGGCCAAGCTGGCCGAGGAAGTCGCCCCCAACATCTTCCGCCGCGATATCGCCGCTTTGGAAAAACTCGCCGTCGAAGGCTGAATCCCGCCGAGGGATTGCGAATTGCGAATGCGGAGAGGCGGAGGCGACCGTTAGGGTGTGGCCGCTTTCCGCCCAGCGCCTCCTTCCGATGTCCTGCGGGCGGGTTGAAGAAGGAATTCTCGATGACGCTCATGTCCCCGGC
>DATGZW010000651.1:0-7495 GCA_035297005.1 Patescibacteria group bacterium | reverse complement strand
ATCGTCGGCGCCACCTACACCAAGCGGGTGCCGCCCTTTTCGATTCTGGGCGGCGCGCTGGCCGGGGGCGATATTGATGAGACGGGGGAATTGGCCGAGATGAGCCACATGCCGACCGGCTGTCTGCTCATCCGCATGGCGGTGTTCGAGAAATTGTCGAAGCCCTATTTTCGCTTCGAGAACGACGAGACCACCGGCGCTATCACCGGTGAGGATTACGTCTTCTGTGCCCGCGCCCGCACGGCCGGCTTTCAGGTGTGGTGCGATGTCGTGCTGTCTCGGGAAATCGGCCATATCGGCCAGCACATCTTCCGCGTTCCGGCGGCGAGTGCTTGAATGATACCCGATTCCACATGCTTTGATGTGGTTTGTGTAAATATAAACCGTCGTGGCCGGACTTGTTCCGGCCATCCACGCGGCGAAGCGGGTGCGGTCAGTAAAGTATTGCGTGCTGCTTTGTCGGCGTTGATACGCGGGACAAGCTCGCGCATGATGACAAATTGTGAAATTGTACTGCGCAGGTGGCCGGGACAATCCCGGCCACGATAGATAATACTGTACTTACGCAGGAACCGCGGCTCCCTTTTCGCGCTTTTCGACGCGGGCCATCGAGCCGCCCAGGCAGGCGACCGCCCACAGCAAGGTGACGCCCAAGGCAATCAGCCAGTCGGTATTGGCGAACATCTCGGCCGGAGTCATGTAGAACGGCGCGCGGATCAGCGTCAGCGCGTGATGCACCGGGTTGATCGACATCACCACATGCAGCCACAGCGGCGCCTGTTCGATGGGGAACAGGGCGCCCGACAGCATCCATAGCGGCATCAGGAATACCATCATGATGGCGTGGAAGCCGGCGGAACTGCGCATGCCCCAGGCGAAATAGAAGCCCATGGCGGCGAAGCCCATGCTGGACAGAATGAACGCGCCGAACAGCACGGCCAGCGACCCCAAACCTAGATGCAGGCCGAGGAATGGGGCGGCGAGGGTGAAAATCAGCACCTGGACCATGGCGATGGTGGTGCCGCCCAAAACCTTGCCCAGCACGATGGCCAGACGCGACACCGGGGCCACCAGCACGCTTTGCAGGAAGCCGGCGTCGCGGTCTTCGATGATGGTGATCGACGAGAAGATGCTGGCGAACAGCATCATCATCAGCATCACGCCCGGATAGAAATATTCCAGATAGCTGACATTGGCCATGCCGGGGGCGCGGAACGACGAGCTGAAGCCGGAGCCGAGGAACAGCCAGAACAGAATCGGCTGGGCGACGGTGCCGATGACCCGCTGCGGCTGGCGCATGAAGCGGACGAACTCGCGCTTGGCGAGCGATAGAGCCACGCGGATCATTGGCCGGCCTCCACGGTTGCGAGCGGTTGGGCGGTTTCGGCCTGGGTGGCAGTCTGGCCGGTCATGTGGATGAACACGTCTTCCAGCGCCGGCTGCTTGATGGCGATGCTGTCGATGTCGGCGCGATAGCGCGACAGCAGCGTCTCCAGGATCGGCAGGCTGGCGGAACTGTCGGTCTGCTCCAGGCGGATTTCGTCGCCGTGGCGGTGGCTGTGGAAACCCAACTCGGCGCCGATTCGGGCTTGCAGCGCCTCGGCGGCGCGGCTTTGCACGACCACCATCTCGGTGCCCAGACGGCTGCGCAGCGCCTGCGGGGTGTCCAGCGCCAGCAATGCGCCGTCCTTCATGATGGCGACGCGGTCGGCGTCCTCGGCTTCCGAGAAGATATGGCTGGTCATCAGCACGGTCATCTTGCGGCTGCGCTGGATGGCGTGCAGCGCTTCCATGAACGAGCGGCGGCTGTTGGGGTCAAGCCCGGTGGTCGGCTCGTCGAGCAGCAGCAGGCGCGGGCGGGTCAGCAGGCATTTGGCCAGCTCGACCTGACGGGCCAGACCGCCCGAGAGGTTCATCACCTTGTCGGCAAGGCGGTCGTGCAGATCGGTCCAGGCCAGCGCTTCCTCGCGCCGTTCGGTCAGATCGGCACCGCGCAGGCCATACAGATCGGCATGGATGGCAAGGTTCTCGGCGACCGACAGATGCTTATCAACGGCGGGGCTTTGGAACACCACGGCCATTTGGGCGCGGGCCTTGGCCGGGTTGGCCAGCAAGTCCTCGCCGCCGATGCCGATCGATCCGGCGGAGGGCAGGGTCATGCCGCAGAGGATGCGGAACAGCGTCGACTTGCCGCTGCCGTTCGGGCCGGAGAGAATGCAGAACTCTCCCTCGGCGATCGACAGGGACAGGTTGGCAATGGCCGTGCGCGGCGGAGTCTTCCGGCTGCCCGGATAGACATGGGTCAGGTTTTGGATCTTGATCATCGGTTCGTCGTCATCGCTTTCCCTGGGGGGCGGGCGCAGAGTTTCGCATCTATTCCACAGTCCGAGGCCCAGGTCAAAGGGCGTCGTCCGGGCTGATCATGGCCCGCCGACATGACGAACGCACCGCGCAGCTAAGTGGTGTGTGCGGGTGCGAACGTCAAGTGCGCGTCTGGAAATTAAGCCGCCAAATAGTCGCGCCGCCGCTCGGACCATAGCCGCTTGGCCAGGGTTTCCGCCTGAACCGGCGAGTCGGCGCGGCCCAGCAGGCGCAGGGCGATGGCGGCGGTGGCGGCGATGGTGGTTTCTGCATAGGCGTCGGTGACGTCGCCGCGCCACAGCTCTCCCAAGCGGCTGGGGTCCATGGCTTGCTCCAGGCCGGGACCGGCAGCCAGCAGCGGCGGCCATTCCTCTTCGAAGGCGATGCCGTCGAGCAGGCCTTGCACCACGCAGGGCTTTTCCGGGCGGCGTTCGATCTCGCCGCCATCGCCCTTGAAGCAGGCAATCCGCGTCATTCCCATCAGCAACGAGGCGTCGCGGTGGACGGCGCGGTAATTGGGGTGGAACACGCTCATCAGCGAGGCTTTGGCGTCGAACGGGTTCATGTTGCGGGCGACGGTGTGCAGCGGCGAGCGCAGACCCAGCAGCGCCTTCAGCCGCATGATCTCCAGCAGGCGCGGGTTGAGCACCTCCATCGGTACATAGGTGAAGTGGCTGGCGGTCAGTTGCTCGGCGGCTTCACTCAGCGACCCGGCGGCGGTGAAACCCAGGGCCGACAAAGCGGCGCGGGTGTACAGGCGACCGGCGGTGTGGTTGTCGGTGCCGTGCATGGCGACGCGCACGCCGTTTTGCGCCAGCAGCAGCGCAGCCAGGATGAACAGCGGCAATTGGCGGGCCTTGCCGGCATAGCTGGGCCAATCCAGATCGACGCGCGGCATGTCGCTGGGCACCGAAAGGCTGTCGCGCACCGCCAGGGCGAAGCCGGCGACTTCCTCGGGCGATTCAGTCTTGACCCGCAGCAGACAGAGGAATGCGCCCAATTGCTCGGGCTCGACCTCGCCGCGCAGGATCATCGTCACCGCCGCGCGGGTTTCGTCGAGGGTCAAAGGCCGGCTGAGATTCGGCCCCTTGCCAAGCAGGCGGACATATTGGGCGAAGGGATGTTCGGACATGCTCGATCCTGCCTTGTGTCTGCTTATTGATAATTAGCCAGACATCGTCGTGCCTGGCCTTGTGCCATATGACTCCCTCTCCCGCAGGCGGGAGAGGGACCGCAGCCCACCTAACTGACGCTCCCCTTAGAACCACGCCTGGACCACCGAATGCGCGGCGGCCAGATCGACGAAGCCTTCATAATCGACCATCTTGACGCCGGCCACCAGCGCCGCGTCGGCGAAGCCGCGCGCGGCAAGGTCGGGGGCCAGGACGTAAAGCCGCAGACGCCGAGCCTCGGCGGCGAGGGTGGGGGCGAAGCTGCCGGCGGCTAGGGCGGCGTAGACGCCATCCTCGATCAGCAGCACGGCGGCACCGTCCACCGCATGGGCCAGACAGCTTGCCAGCGTCGGGCTGGCGAAGGGCGATTTGTTGACGGTATGCAGCATGCTCATGCGCTGAACACCAGATCGGCATTGTTCATCAACGCCGCCATCGCCGCGCGGTCGAGCAGGGCGACGGGGATCATCAGGTCGTGCTCGCTCAATCCGCGCTCGGCCAGCGATTCGGCCTCGACCCAGACATGGTCGATGTCGTATTCGGCAAGGTCAAGGAAGCCCTCGGTGAAGCCCTTGAGTCCAAGTGCGGCGGGTTGTTGGTGCTTGACCAGTTGGAACACCCCGTCGTCGAGGAAGGCCAGATGCACCTCCTGGTCGAAGGCGGCGGCGATCAGGGCGGCTTCCAGCGTCTCGCAGGCGGCGGCGGTGCCGTAGGGAGCCTTGCGGTTGACGAAGAGGATTTTCTTATGCGCCATGCCGGGGGCCGCCTTATGCGCCAAAGGTGATCAGGCGGTCGGCGACCATGCCGGCCTCGACCAATTGGCCCATGCCGGAAATACGGAAGCCGGGGGCCAGATTGGCTTCGCGCACGCCGCGCTTCATGCCGGCAGCGATGCAGACCACCAGATCGACGCCGTTTTCGGTCGCCAGTTGCGACCAGCCGCGCACGATGTTGCGGTCCTCGGCGGGCGGCGCGGCCAAGCGGTTGGCGTTGTGGACGCCGTCGAAATAGAAGAACACGCGGAACAGCCCGTGCCCGCGCGCCAGCACGGCGCGGGCGAAGGCCAGGGCTGAGTCCGAGGCCTGATGGTTGAACGGACCTTCATTGACGAGAATGGCGAACTTCACCCGATCATGCTCCGAGCGTGGTCGTGGACCGGGACCGCATGGCCCCGGTCCAGCGTGTCAATCGTCGTAGGACACCACAGAGGTGAACGGCACGTCCAGTCGCTTGCGGCCATTGAGGAACGCCAGTTCGATGATGCAGGCGGCGCCGGTGACTTCGGCGCCCATGCCGCGCAGCAGCTTGATGGCGGCGTCCAGTGTGCCGCCGGTGGCCAGCAAATCATCCACCACCACTACGCGCTGGCCGGGCTGGATGGCGTCGGCCTGCATTTCGATGATGTCGGTGCCGTATTCCAGCGCGTATTCATGCCGCACTAAGTGCCCCGGCAGCTTGCCGCGCTTGCGCGCCATGACGAAGCCGCAGCCCAGCTTCAGCGCCAGCGGAGCGGCGACCAGGAAGCCGCGCGATTCGATGCCGACCAGCAGATCCGGCTGCTGCGCCCGCACGGCGTTGGCGATGCGGCCCATGGTGACCTGCCACGCGTCGGCATGCGCCAGCAACGTCGAGATATCGTAGAAATTGATGCCCGGCTTGGGGAAATCGGGGATTTGGCGGATATGGTCCTTGATATTCATCGGTGCGGGTCCAGTGGCAGCGGGAGGCCGATGCTAATCCGAATGCGGGCCGTCTGCAAATTCCTGGGTGTATCGAGGGCCGCTTTCCCCATTCCCGCCGCAAGTTCGCTTGACGCGGTCGGTTGTCCGTGTGAGGGAAGGTGCCGAGGCAGGAAAGGGATGGCGATGAGGCTTTGGATCATCAGGACGGCCGGAATCGCGGCGTTGAGTGTCGGGTTGGCGGTTACGGCGGCCCAGGCCGGCGAGCATAGCCTGACGGTGGGCAGCGGTGAAGTCTCCGGCGTGTTCTATCCCGAAGCCGGCGCCGTCTGCCGGGTCGTCAACAAGGACCGCGCCCGGCATGGGTTGCGCTGTCTGGTCGAACCCACGGCGGGATCGGCGGCCAATATCGCGGCGCTGAAAAGCGGCGATCAGCAACTGGCCATCGTGCAGTCCAAGGCGCTGGCCCAGGCGGTGGCGGGCAGCGGCCCCTTCGCCAAAGCGGGGCCGTCTTCTGAATTGCGTTCGCTGCTGAGCCTGCATGGCGAGGCGGTGGTGGTGGTGCTGGGGGCCAACAGCAAGATCAAGTCACTGGCGGATTTGAAGGGCAGGCGGGTCAATCTGGGCCATCCCGGCAGCTATCAGCGCGCCATGGCCGAGGCCTTGTTGCAAGCCGAAGGGCTGACCGCCGCCCAATTGGGTTCGGCCCTGGAGATGGAGCCGGACAAGCAGGTCAAAAGCCTGTGCGAGAATCAGATCGACGCAGCGGTGTTCTCCGGCCTGCATCCGATGCCCGAGGTTCAAGAGGCGTTGGACGAATGCGGGGCCAGCCTGTTGCCGCTCAAGGATGCGGCGATCGAGGCGTTTCTCAAGGACAACCCGGCGTTCTCGCGCCTGACCATCCCCGCCGATGATTATCAGGGGTTGAAGGAAAAAGTGCCGACCATTGGCTTGCGCGCGGTGCTGGTGACCACCGACAAACTGCCTGCCGAGGACGCTTATCAGGTGGTCAAGGCGGTGCTGGAAAACCTGGGGCCGCTGAAGGCGATGCATGCCCAGTTGGGTGGTTTGGATAAGAAAACGATGACGCGCGAGGGCTTGGCGGCGCCGCTGCATGACGGGGCTAAGAAATATTTTACCGAGAATGGTCTTCCCTGATCGCAAGCGGATATACACCTTCAGGTGAGTCAAAAGGTGCCGGAGAGCCATGGACGACGCTGCCGTTCTTGATATGCAGGTTGATTTCGCCGCGTTCCCGCGCGAGCGTCTGATTGACATGGCCGAGGCGGGGCGCAGCCTGCTCGACTGTCGGCGCGAACTTGGGCGGCTGGGGCGGACCATCGTCGCCGAGGTGGCGGGTGACCGCCTGGAAGCCTTCACTCATTATCCGCGCGGCGATGTCTACGACTTTCATAGCCATGCGCAGTACTACTTTCATACCCACCGCGACGGTGAATACGGGCATTTCCACACCTTTTTGCGCCCGCGCGGGATGCCGGAGGGGATTGCTCCGGCCGATTCCGCCGACCGCAGGCCACCCGGCGACAATGACGCGCTATCGCATCTGGTGGCGGTCTCCATCGATCATGGCGGCGCGCCGGCGGAACTGTTCACCACCAACCGCTGGGTGACCGCCGAGACGTGGTACCGGGCTGCCGATGTCAGCGCCATGCTGCCCTATTTCCAGATCGGCCACGACCGTCCTTCGGCTCTGGCTAATCGTTGGATTTCGGCGCTGCTGGCGCTGTTCCGCCCGCAGATCGAGCAGTTGCTGGTTGCCCGTGACGCCCATATCGAGGCCAGCCGTCACCGTCTGGCCGGCATCCCGGTGTTCGAGGATCGGGAGTTGGAGGTAACCTCGCGCATGGCGATTTGCATCGACCGGCAAATCTCCGAGATCGGCGCGGCGCTGGACGGCTAGCGGCGATCCGCTTACTCGGCGCCTGGAGGGGAACCTTTGGCCACGCGCAGGCGGAAGGTGCCGTCGCCGGTGGCGATCAAATTCCCGGCATCGTCGCGGATTTCGGCGCGGGTGAAGAAGATCGACTTGCCGCCACCCTGGCAATGGGCTTCGGCGTGCAGGGTGCCGCTGGTGGCCGCCTTGACGAATTTCACATTGAAGGAAATGGTGGCGCAGCGGCGGTGTTCTTCGTCGTCATGCGAATAAACGCCGGCGAAGCCCGATACGGTATCGAGCAAGGTCATAAGCACGCCGCCATGCACGCTGCCGACGCCGTTCTGGTGCTCGGGGCGCAAGACCAGATCGATGCGGGCGTGGTCGCG
>DATGZW010000650.1:0-9379 GCA_035297005.1 Patescibacteria group bacterium | reverse complement strand
CGCCGCCGCGCGCAGACGGTCGAAGGCCAGACGCTCGCTGTCCTCACGGCGGGACGCGCAGGCGTCGGCGACGACGAAAACATCGTAGCCCTTGTCCTTCAAGCCAATTGCCGATTGCAGCACGCAGATATGCGCCTCGATCCCGGCGACCACCACCTGGGGACGGCCCGTGGCCTCCAGGCGCCGCAAAATCGCCGGCTCCTCGGCGGCGGAGAAATGCATTTTGCTCACCGCGCCTTCGCCCGGCATCCATTCGCGCAGATCGAACACGGTGGGGCCAATGCCCTTGGGGTATTGCTCACTGACCACCACCGGCACCGCCAACCGTGCCGCCGCCCGCAGCAGCAGCGTACAATTGTGGATGACCCGCCGAGGATCGGACATCACCGGCGCCAAGCGTTCCTGAACATCGACAATCAGCAGGCTGGACCTGTCGGACCGCATCAACATTGGCGTCTCCCGTTGCGATGATACGTCACGGTACCCCAACCCATCCGCGCCGCCAAGCATGCCACTGTCCCATTTCGTGGCTGATTTGGGCGCATCGGAGGGGCTTGTGTGGCGAAGCATAATTGACAGTGGCGCTTGACTCACTATTATCCGGCGGACATCGTTTCAAAACGGTTCAACGCTTTCCGTGGCACCCACGGTCCCATTCCGGACATACAGACACATGAATTTTGCCGATCTAGGCCTAGGCCCCGAAATCCTCAAGGCCGTGGAGGAGGCTGGTTACACGACCCCGACGCCGATCCAGGAACAAGCGATTCCGGTGGTGTTGATGGGGCGCGACGTGCTTGGCGTCGCCCAGACCGGCACAGGCAAGACGGCTGGCTTCACCTTGCCGATGATCGAAATTCTGGCTGGCAGCCGGGCCAAGGCGCGCATGCCGCGCTCGCTGATCCTGGCGCCGACCCGCGAACTGGCCGCCCAGGTCGCCGAGAACTTCGAGAAATACGGCAAGTACCACCGCCTGACGATGGCTCGCCTGATTGGCGGCGAGTCCTTCACCGACCAGGAGAAATTGCTGGATCGCGGCGTGGACGTGCTGATCGCCACCCCCGGCCGCTTGATGGATCTGTTCGGCCGCGGCCGCATCCTGCTGAACGACGTCAAGATCCTGGTGATCGACGAAGCCGATCGCATGCTGGACATGGGCTTCATCCCCGATGTCGAGCGCATCGTCGCAATGCTGCCGAAGATTCGCCAAACCCTGTTCTTCTCGGCCACCATGGCCCCCGAGATCAAGCGCCTCGCCGACGCCTTCCTGATGAACCCCAAAGAAATCAGCGTCGCCCGCCAATCGACAACGGCCGCTTTGGTGTCGCAATATCTGGTGGTCTGCCAGGAGCAGGACAAGCGCGAGGCGCTGCGTCATCTGATCCGCATCGAGGACGTCAAGAACGCCCTGATCTTCTGCAACCGCAAGCGTGACGTGGACATCCTGTACCGCTCGCTGGCCAAGCATGGCTTCGATGTGGTGCAGTTGCATGGCGACATGCCGCAATCCTCGCGCACCGAAACGCTGGAGCGCTTCAAGACCGGCGCCGTGCGGCTGATGGTGTGCTCGGACGTGGCGGCGCGCGGGTTGGACATCTCCGACCTGTCGCACGTCTTCAACTACGACGTCCCGCATCACTCGGAAGATTACGTCCACCGCATCGGCCGCACCGGCCGCGCCGGCAAGGAAGGCCGCGCCTTCACCTTTGCCATGCCCGACGAAGGCAAGCTGTGGGGCGCCATCGCCAAATTGATCGGCAAGGACATCGAGCGCATGCCGATCGAAGGCCTGCCCGAGTTGGAGCTGGACATGGACGCCTCGCCGCGTCGTGGCGGGCGTGGCGGCAGTGACCGCGCCCCGCGTGGCGGCGCCGCCGCCGCCAGCGCCGCACCCCGGCCCGAGCGTGGCCGCCGCGACCGCAAGGAACGCCCCGAGCGCGTCATCGAAGTGGCCATCGCCTCTCCCGCCGAGATCGCCCCGGTCGCCGACCATATCGTTGAGCGTCTGGCCGAGCCGGTGCGTGAACTGCCGCAGCCCGTGCGCGAACAGCCGCAGCCGCGTGAAACCCACCGTCCGCGCGATCCGCAGCAGCAGCCTCAGCCGCATTACGAGACCCCGCGTGAGCCGGCACGGGGCAACCGTGAGCCCAATCGCGACGCCAGCCGCGACAACAACAACCGCCGCGACCGTTATCGTGGCCGTCGGGACGAACATGGCATTGGCGAAATGAATCATCCTGACGAAGTGGTCGGCTTTGGCGCGCATGTCCCCGACTTCATCCTGACCGAAGTGGTTCTGCCGCTTCCCGCCGAGAAAAAGGCGCGGAACCAGCAGGACGACGCAGACATCGATGAGGACGAGGACTTCCAAGACGAGGCTGAAGAGATCAACGAGCCGTCGCCGCAGGAGCCCGAAATCAAGGCCGAGATCGAACGCCACGTTGAGATCGAGGTTGTTGCTGAAGTTGAAGCTGTGACGGAAGTCGAAGCCCAGCCGGAGCCCGAAGCGGAAGCCACGGTCGAAGCCGAGCCTCGGCCCGAGATCGAAGCCGAAGCCACGATTGAAGCCCAGCCGGAGCCTGAACTCGAAGCCAACGTCGAGCCCGAAGCGGAAATCGAGGCGATCGCCGAGATTAACCACGACGCGCCGCAGTCCGAAGGCTGAGGAGCGAGCGCCCGTGCAGACCATCTTCGTGCTGATCAAGGCGGAACTCGGACGCGCCTATGACGTGGCCGACCGCGCCGTCGAGACCGAACAGGTCTCGGAGGTGCATTCCATCTCCGGCCAGTACGATTTGATGCTGAAATGCTTCCTCGACGACGGCGCGGATATCGGCCATTTCGTCACCGAAGCCATTCAGACCCTGCCGGGGGTGAAGGACACCTTCACCATGATCGCCTTCAAGGCCTTCACCTGACAAACGGCGCCGGTCAGCGGCCGGCGCCCGTCCCTCATCCGAACGCCAGCGCCGCACCGCCGACAGCGATGGTGACGGCGAAAACCGTGCCCACCCGCCACGCCATGGCGCCGCCGCACAGCATCACCACCATCCCCGCCTTGACCACGGTGTTGACGAAGGCGGCGATAACCACACCGGCGGCGGCGACTTTCAGCGCCATGCCGTCATTGGCCATGCGCGCCATCGACACCGAAATCGCGTCGACATCGGCCAGACCGGCCATGGCCGACAGCGCGTAGATGCCGCCCTGGCCATAGGCCTCTTGCAGGTATTTCGACGCGACCAGAATCACCGCCAGGAACAGCCCGAACTTGATCGCCGTGCCCAGCTCGAACGGATTGGATACCGGAGTCGCGGAAGTCAACCCGCCGCCGCGCCGGTCCAGCCACAAGGCCAGCGCGCCAAAATAGCTGGCCGCCGCCATCACCCCCATCGGCACGGCCAACACGCCGATCATGCGCGGGTTGAGCACCACGACGATCAGCAGGATGCGCAGGAACATGGTGCCCGCCGCCACCGACACCCCCGCCGCCAGCAGATTTTGCAGCTCGGGGCTGGCCCGGCCCATGCGGGCGAAGCTCAACGTCAGCGCCGTCGACGAGGCCAGACCGCCGAAGAAGCCGGTCAGCAGGGTGCCGATGCGCGCGCCCGCCACCTTGATGGCGACATAGCCGATGAAGCTGATGGCGGCGATCATCACCACCACCCACCACAGCTTATAGGGATTAATTGCCTCGCCCGGCCCATAGCCCTGATTAGGCAGCACCGGCAGCATGACCACCGATATCAGCAGCAGCTTGACCACCGCCTGCAACTCGTTGCCAGCCAGCCGGGCGACGAACTGGTGCAGCGATTCCTTGAAGCTGAGCAAGGTCAGGGCGATCACGCCTCCCGCCGCCGCTGTCGGCATATGCCCGCGCGCCGCCAGTGCGCCCAGGCAAAAGGTCAGCAATCCGGCAATCTCGGTGGTGATCCCCTGTTCGGCCGGATTGAGTTTGACCCGCATCACATGAGCGGTGACGATCAGCGCGGAAAAGGCGGCGAAGCCGATGGCCATGGAGATATCTCCGGCCTCCAGCCCCAACAGCCCCCACACCCCGCCCAGCAATCCCATCAAGGAAAAGGTGCGGATGCCGGCGACGCGGGTGCCGGGCGGAGCCAAACGCCCCTGCCAGCCGCGTTCCAGCCCCAACAGCATGCCGATCGCCAAGGCCAAGCCCAACCGCCTGAACAGTTCCAACTCGTCCATCCCGCTGGCCTCCCATCCTCATATTCGCCCCGTATCGGGTCGAACGCCGTTCAGCATGACTCCCCTGCCCCCTCCGCACCAGTGACATTGACGGCGGTCCGGTGTTTCTCTGTGAACGGACCATGACAACCGCCCGTAACCTTTGCTAAGCTCTTGCCAGGAGTGGGGCGCTCCAACAAATGGGAGAAGCATGCAATGGCTTCGTTCATGATCAAGGTTGCCAGTGAAGGTTTGATTGCTCCGGCCCACCGCTTGGCCGATTCCGGTCCGACGTCGGGCTATGCGGTGATTTATGAAGTGACCAACTGCCCCGAGGGCACCACGGTCGATCAAGTCGTCGCCGCATTCAAGACCATCACCCCTCCGACGGACCGCTACGAAATCGATTTCACCGAATTGGCGGCGAAAGCCGGCTGATCCGTTTTTGCCTGCACGAAAATGCGGCGTTTCTCCTTGATTTAGTCTCCTGCACGCCTTATGAGCAACGTTAATTGCTCATTTAGGCGTCAATCGCAGGAACAACTTCTGATTTGCCGCTTTTTTGTGCAGTCCCTTGGCCGTCTCCGGGGCATACCGGGGCGGACGGCTGGTGTCGAACGACAACAAGCGAGAGGTACGATGGCGGCGTATTCAGTTTCGGTAGCGCTGACCGGCAGCGGTGGCGCGGGTGCGATGACGGCGGGCCAGATTCTTCTGGATGCCGCGTCCAAGGCCGGCTTCTTCGGTCTGATGACGCGATCCATGGGCCCGCAGATCCGTGGCGGCGAAGCCGCTGCGCTGGTTCGCATTTCGACCAAGCCCATTTCCTCCCTCGACGACCATTACGACGTGCTGGTCGCCTTCGATTGGGGCAACATCAACCGCTTCGCCGCCGAGCTTCCGCTCGCCGCGAGCAGCCTGGTTCTGACCGACCCCGAACAGGGCGAAGTCCCCGAGGCGATTTCCGTGTTCGGCGCCCGCGTCGGTGAATTGCCGATGAAGGCCATCTCCGGCACCATCCCCGGTGGCCGCGCCAACATGGTCGGCCTGGGCGCCGTGGCCGGCCTGATCGGCCTGCCGATCGACGCCGTGATCGCCGTGCTGACCGCTCAGCTGGGCCGCAAGGGTCCGGAAGTCCTGGCCGCCAGCACCGCCGCGCTGAAGGCCGGCGCCGATGCCGCCGCCGCGCTGCCGGCTGTCGCCAAGCTGCCGCCGCACACCCATGACGGCGGCATCCGCTGGAACATCAGCGGTAACGAAGCCGCTGGTTTGGGCGCTCTGAAGGGTGGCATCAAGTTCGTCGCCGCCTATCCGATCACCCCCGGCACCGAAGTTCTGGAATGGCTGGCCCCGGCCCTTGAAAAGACCGGCGGCGCGCTGATCCAGGCCGAAGACGAATTGGCCTCGATCAACATGATCATCGGCGGCTCGTTCGCCGGTCTGCCGTCGCTGACCGCGACCTCCGGCCCCGGCCTTGCGCTGATGACCGAATCGCTGGGTCTGGCCGTCGCCTCGGAAACTCCGCTGGTCGTCGTCGACGTCATGCGCGGTGGTCCGTCCACGGGTATCCCGACGAAGTCCGAACAGTCCGATCTGAACATCGCCTGTTTCGGTCTGCATGGCGACGCGCCGCATCTGGTGATCGCGCCGAATTCCATCGCCGACTGCCTGTTCTCGACGCAGTATGCGGTGTATTTGGCCGAAGCCTTGCAGTGCCCGGCCATCGTGCTGTCGGATCAGGCCATGGGCCAGTCGCGCAACATCATCGCCAAGCCGCCGGAATACCCCTACGTCGCCAAGCGCGTCGTGGCCGAGGCCAATGTCGAGAACTACAAGCGCTATGCCATGACCAACACCGGCGTATCCCCGATGGCGGTTCCCGGCACCCCCGGCTGCAATTATGTGGCCGATGGTCTGGAGCATAACGAGCGCGGCATTCCGTCGTCGCAGGCCAGCGATCACCAGTCGCAGTTGGACAAGCGCGCCGGCAAGCTGGACGCCTTCGACTACGAAGATCATTGGGCCGATGTCGAAGGTGAGGGCGAAGTCGCCATCATCACCTGGGGCTCGGTCACCGGTCCGGTGCGTGAAGCGCTGGAACGCGCCCATGCCGCCGGCGTCAAGGCCAAGATGATTTCGCTGCGCGTGATCATGCCGGTCCAGCCGGCCAAGATGGCCGAGGCGCTCAAGGGCGTGAAGAAGGTGCTGGTGGTGGAGCAGACCCACTCTCAGCAGTTCTACAAGTTCCTGCGCGGTCACTACGACCTGCCGGCCGACTTGCAGGTGGTGAGCCGTCCCGGCCCGCTGCCGATCCGCCCCGCTGAAATCGTATCCCGTCTCGCCGCTTGGAAGTGATGCCATGACCGTGCAACCCAATCTGACCGCTCAGGACTTCAAATCCGACATCAAGCCGATCTGGTGCCCCGGTTGCGGCGACTACGCCGTGCTGGCGGCGGTGACCAAGGCGCTGGCCGAAACCGGCCGCAAGCGTGAGGACATCGCCTTCATTTCGGGTATCGGCTGCTCGTCGCGTATCCCCGCCTACACCAACGTCTACGGCTTCCACGGCGTGCATGGCCGCGCTTTGGCCATCGCCGCCGGCGTCAAGCTGGCCCGCCCCGATCTGACCGTTGTCGCCGCCGGCGGCGATGGCGACGGCTTCTCGATCGGCGGCAACCACTTCATGCATGCCTGCCGCCGCAACGTCGACATGACCTACATCATCATGGACAACGAAGTGTACGGCATGACCAAGGGCCAGGCCTCGCCGACGACGGCGTCGGACTGGTGCAACAGCAAGCTGACTCCGCACGGCACCGGCATCTCGCCGGTCGAGCCGGTGCGTCTGGCTTTGGCCGCCGGCGCCAACTTCATTGCCCGCGGCTTCGCCGGCAACCCCAATGAGGTGGCCCGCCTGATTGTCGAGGGCATCAACCACCCCGGCTTCTCGTTCATTCAGGTACTCAGCCCCTGCGTGACCTATCGCCCCGAACAGCGCGAATGGAAGCAGGCGGTTCACGCATCCGACGCCACCCCGGCGCAGTTGATCGCCGAGGCGATGCACCAGTTGGCGGCGGATGACGGCTTCACCACCGGCGTCCTGTTCGCCGGCAACCGCCAGCCGTTCATGCCCGAGCGCAAGATCACGGCCACCTTCGCCGACTTTGAAAGGAAGTTCGAGTCATGAGCGAGCTAGCCCTTTTCCTCGCCCACGCCATCGCCCTCGAAGAAGAAGCTGCCGAGCGTTACGCCGAATTGGCCGACGCGATGGAGGTTCACAACAACAAGGACGTGGCCGATCTGTTCCGCAAGCTGTCGCACTATTCGAGCCTGCACTTGGCCGATGTGAAAAAGACCGCCGAAGGCATCGAGCTGCCCAAGCTGAAGCCGTGGGAATATGAGTGGGCTGCCACCGGCGGGCCGGAATCGACTGCCGCCGAGGACACCCACTACCTGATGACGCCCTATCACTGCATCCATCTGGCATTGAAGAACGAGCGTCAGGGCCACGATTACTACGCCAACGCCGGCAAGGCGTCGCCCGACGCCGAGGTGCGCAAGCTTGCTCTTCAGTTCGCAGAAGAGGAAGCCGAGCACGTCGCCACGTTGGAAAAGTGGGCCGCCAACGTCAAGGAACCGGCCGCCGATTGGGCCGAAGACATGGACCCGCCGGCCGAGGTCGAGTGACCTTACGCTAGGTACATGATCAAGGGCGGTCCTCTTCGGAGGGCCGCCTTTTTTCTTGGGCGAGATCGCGCAGCTTCTTCACCAGGATCAACCCGGCCAGCACCAGCGTCGCACCATTGGCGAGAATGACTGGCCACGCCATCACCATCAGCCCATAAACCAGCCACAGCGCCACCCCGGCGCATAGCCCCAAAAACATCGCCAGCGAGATGTCGCTGGTCGATCCGCAACGCCAGGCCTTGATGACTTGCGGCAGAAAGGACAGTGTGGTGAGCGTGCCGGCGACCATCCCAATGGCTTCGGCGAGATCGGTCTGCAACATTGCTGTTCCCAAGGAAGGAGTTCGCGCGTGCTTGGTTATATCACGCTGCTGCTGGTCTGCCAGTTGGCAGGCGAGGTGATCGCCCGCTTGTTCGGTCTGCCGGTGCCCGGCCCGGTGCTGGGCATGGTCATCCTGTTTGTCGGACTGGTGGTGCGCGGGCGCACGCCGGTCGGGCTGGAACAGGTGGCGGGGTCGCTGCTGCGCCATTTGTCGCTGCTGTTCATCCCGGCGGGCGTCGGCGTTATCGTGCATCTGCACCTGATCGCCTCGGCCATGGCTCCCATCGCCGGAGCACTGACCATCGGCACGCTGGTCACCATCGGCGTCACCGGCTGGGTCATGCAGATCCTCAACCGCAAGCACGCCGCCGCTGCTGCCGCCCCCGACACGGAGGCCACGCCATGAAGGGCGGACTGCAACAACTCTGGGTCTATCTGTCAACGACGCCGCTGCTGTGGCTGACGATTACACTGCTGGCCTATCAGGCTGGCGACTGGCTGTTCCGCCGCACCGGAGCCAACCCGCTGTGCAATCCGGTGCTGCTCTCGGTCATCACCATTGTCGGTTTACTGCTGGTCAGCGGCACCGATTACCACACCTATTTCAGCGGCGCGCAGTTCGTCCACTTCCTGCTCGGCCCGGCAACGGTAGCGCTGGCGATTCCGCTGTATCGGCAAATCGACGCTATCAAGAAGTCCCTGCTGGCCATCATCGTGGCGCTGTTGACCGGTTCGCTGACGGCAGCCGCCAGCGCCGTCGGCATCGCCTGGGCGTTGGGCGGCAGCGGTCCCTTGCTGCTGTCGCTGGCGCCCAAATCGGTGACCAGCCCCATCGCCATGGGCATCGCCGAGCAAATCGGCGGCCTGCCTTCGCTAACGGCGGCGATGGTGGTGTTGACCGGCATCTTCGGCGCAACGTTCGGCCCGTGGCTGCTCGACCGGCTGCGGGTGTCCGACCAGATGGCGCGCGGCATCGCCATGGGCGTGGCCGCGCATGGCATCGGCACCGCCCGCATGATCCACCTCAACCCCGTCGCCGGAGCCTTCGCCGGTCTGGCCATGGGGTTGAACGGTCTGGCGACGGCGATATTGCTGCCGGCTCTGGTGGGGTTGTTCCGCTAGGATGTAGTTGCCGGCATCCTCCCCCTCCACCGTCGTGCCCGGCCTTGTGCCGGGCATCCAC
>DATGZW010000649.1:0-3974 GCA_035297005.1 Patescibacteria group bacterium | reverse complement strand
CAACAGCACGTAGTGGCGGATCAGATTGCGCCAAACGATCTCATCGCCCTGCCAATAGAGGTCTTTGAATCCCTCCATGGGATCGTTCAACTCGGCCGGACTGGCGAAGTAGATTTGCTGAGATTTCAGTTCGGCATGCTTGCCTAAGAGGGCATCGACGGACCGGAACCGATAGAAAAAGCGGCTCATGGAGGGAGTCTACCACGTTTGCAGCGGGCCTGCTAGCCTGACCAGCGCCTTCAGCCTGGTTCTGATAACTCACCGTGTTGCCGCGGACGAGTCCGCGGCGTGGTCACGCCTATCGGTGCAAAATTCTATCAAGACCTCCGCCAAGCGGACATTGCCAACGTCAGCGATGAGTCAACTGCGGCCAAAGCCACGTTCGTCGGGAACGTCCGGTTACCCCATTTCCCGGTCGGACAGGAGCCAGTCCGCAATCGGCCCAATGTGGTCATTCCAGACAACGAGCCCAAGTCAGCACAACCCATCAAGACCCAGTTCGACCCGCATCTTCTTCGACAAGCCCCGCGCGACGATCGCATGCGAGCGACGGATGTAATCCTGCAGATCGTCATCCGCCAGACCGGGCTTGGCGTAATGTTGTATCCATTTCAGACCGCGTGACGCCAGATACGGGGCCGGACCTAGGCCCGGCTGCTCCTTCAGAATCATGAAGGACACATCGCTGACCTTGAAGACGAAGCTCGGTTCGTCGTTCTCCCACCCAGCGATCACGAACACCTTGCCGCCGACCTTCCAGACGTCCGCACCGCCCCATTGAACCACATGGGTGGTCGCGGGAAGCGTCCGGCAGAAGGCGTTGAACTCCTCATAAGTCATCGCGTCCCACCCACAATTGCCGCCATCCGCGCCCTTCGGCTATATTATGCCTCGCGTCGTGGTGGTGGTGGAAGGCGCAACCGTCGGATCTCATCTCACGGAGGCCACCACCATGCTCTTCTTCGCTCCCCTTCTCATTCTCGGGGCCATCGGCTTTTTCTGCTGGCTGCTGTTCACCTTGGCCGTCTTCGCTCTGCCCGCTTTCGTCGGCTTCACCATCGGGGTTTGGTCCTTCCACACCGGTGCCGGAGTGCTGGGCGGCATCCTCATCGGCTTAGCGACTGCCGGACTAACCTTCGGTATCGGGCAATTGCTTCTGGCCTTCGTGCCGTGGACTTGGGCGCGGCTCCTCATCGTCACCGCCTATACCGCACCGGCCGCCGCCGCCGGCTACAGCGCCACGCACGGTATCGCCCAGATGGCTATGCCGTCACCAGCCTGGCAGATGATCTTTTCGATCATCGGCGCCATCGCAGTCGGCGTCACCGCCTTGATCCGCATCAGCGGCATGGCGTTCACTGGGCAACCGCACCGGGCCTGATTCGTTCCTGTGGTTAGGCGGCAGCGTGGCCGTCATGGCCCGACGGCGAACCGCTCTGCCAACGGGACGCGGCCAGAAGATCAAGATTGATCTCCACCCGTTCATAGACGGTGCGCGGCACCACCACTTTGCCCTCTTTGCTCAGGCTGACCAGCCCATAGTGCTGCAGGGTCTTCAGCGAGCGCGACAGATTCGAGCTGCGCCGACCGGTCAATTGTTCCAGATCGCCGATGGAAGCGGGCTTGCTGACCGCGATAATCTCCAGCAGGAACTGATTTTTCGACGACAACACCTGGGCCAGGCTCTCCATCGACGAGAACCAGATTTTCGGATCATCGCGGCCAGGTTTGTGTTCGCCGCGGGCAATGGCCATCAGGCGCGCCTTCTGCTGCTCGTAGCTGGCGATGCCCACCTGAACGACGTGAGGCTTCGTCATAACTTCACCCCTTTCCTGTCTAAGATGCGGTCCACCCCGGCGAAAAAGTCCGCCAGCAATTCGGCGGCACTGACATAGTCGTAGATGCGGATCGTCTCATCCCGGTGTTCGTGATCCCATTCGACCGGCCGCTTCTTTCCCGGACCGCCGCCCTCGGTGACGCCATGGGCATTGTCGATGCCGAACAGCCGCTCTCCCGACGCCGTATGCAGAGTCAGGGAATATTTGATCCCATGCGGCCGCTGACGGCTGACTTCCACACGCTCGGCTTCGATCTTATACCAGTAACCACCGCCAACTTCGCCGATTCCCACCATGTCCAGCAGGGTATCAAGCGACCAGTCATCGTCAGCCATATATATCACCTGATGATATCTTTTACAATCGGCCGACCGTCCCAGCCAACACGAAAAACAGCTCGAGAGTTTTATCACTCGAAAGCATCTGCGGCGCAATCATGGTAGAAATCGACCGCAAGGGCGACAAGCGGCCAGAATGACGAGCACGACAAATATGACCGAAGACGCGGTTCTGACGGCGGCGCGGGAGTTGATCGCCCGGCGCGGTCCGGCCGCCAAGGACGAGGCAATGACCCGGGTAATCCAGCTTGAGCGGCAAGGGAACTGGCCCGAGCACGCCTTGGCTTTACGCATTCTCACCGCCGTGGAACGGTTGCTCGACCAAACCGGGGCATAAGGTCCCGCCCCGCCCGGGCAGCCGCGCAGAGCATCGCCGGGGCATCACGGTCCCCTTTGCCGCAGCCCTGGGAACGGGACAAGAGACAAATCCGGCCTTGTCCCCCGTCACCGTGGTCGGCATGAATCGGAACGGTCGGATCGCGCTGCGCTTCCCCAGACCCGAACAGGCCCCCTCACCGAAGCGCTTGCACCTGCCCCACCAAGGCTACGGCCAACGGCAAGGACGCACGGATGGGGAGCATTCTCTTCCGGCATCGGCAGCCTGCACCATGGGAATGTCATGGTCAGGACAAGACGACGAAGATCGCCGAATCTTGCCGCCAGTCTCCCCTGGACACATATGGCCGCCACCGTCTCCATGACCACTCCTGTCCTGCCGAGCGCTCCATACGACCTCTCCGATGGGTGGATCTGGCCCAAGGCCGGCTGCGCCTCGATCGCCTATGCCGCAACCGCGCCGTTGAAACTTTCTTCCCCTGGGCTTTCGCCCATTCCTCGCGAGACAAGAAAGTTCCCCTGCCGCCGTCCTCCGCTTTGCTGCGGCCCCCAGGGGGTGCGCCGTCGATCGCCCCGGGCCTGCCGATCACCATCGAGGCCGCAATGGAGCGGGCTCGAAAACTTCAGATCACGGAGACAAAATCATGGCGACCATCGGCACCTTCAAGAAGACCGGCAGCAACGAATACACTGGCGAAATCGTCACTCTCAGCGTCCAGGCCAAGAACGTCCGCATCGTCCCCGACGCCCGTGCCACCGGCGACAACGCCCCCAGCCACCGCATCTACATTGGCCGGGTGGATTATGCGGAGGGCGGCGTTATGCGGAGCGGTGACGGTTGAAGCGAGGATTTCCGCCGGGTTCCGGTCGATGTGGCTCCGCATAATTCCGAGGGTGCGGGCGACGGCGCCTCGCCGGGTGGCGGGGCGCCGCAGGTCGGTTCAGCGCGACCAGATGAGCTTGTGCTCGCCCTTGTCGCCCTGGACCAAGGATGCGTAGACCGGACCCGTGAAGGACGGGTCGTCGAGCTTGAGCGAGAGGTATTCAGCGCCCGTCTCGCGGGCGGTCCTGCTCCAGCCGGCGCCGAACTCGACGCCGTTGGCGGTGACGCGGTAATCGGGCGCTTTGTCGTTGTCGCGGTCGCAGGGTTTGATGCTGGCCTTGACGTTGAGGGTGAGGGTTTTGATCGTCCCGATGTAGGTGCCGGTTTCGTCGCGGGTGAAGGTGCCGATCTGAGCCATTTTGTCTCTCCTGACTGCTCCGGAAGCCGCCCTGTGCGGCCTCGATGGCGGCCAGAAGGCGACGGTCGGCCGGGACGCACCCGAAGGGCCGCAGCGTCAGCGGAGGACGGTGGCAGCCGAGCTTCTTGGCTCGCGAGGAAGGCGTGGCACACGCCGGGGAAGAAGGTTGGCGGAGCCGTTGCGGGCTCAAGGTTCGGTCCGGCGCCAGACCAGCCATCCAG